>DASVHS010000579.1:0-6003 GCA_036382495.1 Thermoanaerobaculia bacterium
GCTGCTCGCGCAGACGCTGGCCCGCATGCTGTCGGTCCCGTTCACGATCGTCGACGCCACGACGCTGACCGAAGCCGGTTACGTCGGTGAGGACGTCGAGAACATCATCCTCAAGTTGTATCAGGCCGCGGGGAACGACAAGGAAAAGACCCAGCGCGGCATCGTTTACATCGACGAGGTCGACAAGATCTGCCGCAAGGGCGACAACCCGTCGATCACACGCGACGTGTCCGGTGAGGGCGTGCAGCAGGCGCTGCTGAAGATTCTCGAAGGAACAGTCGCGAATGTTCCGCCGCAGGGCGGACGCAAGCATCCGCATCAGGAATTCATTCAGATCGATACGACGAACATCCTCTTCATGTGCGGAGGCGCGTTCGTCGGCCTCGAGAACGTGATCGAGCGCCGCCTGTCGGAGAAGACGATGGGCTTCGGCGCGAAGATCACGTCGAAGCGCGATCGCAAGACCGGGGAGCTGCTCCAGCAGGTTCATCCGGAAGACCTCATCAAGTTCGGACTCATCCCGGAGTTCGTCGGACGTCTGCCCGTCGTGGCGACGCTCAACGAGCTCGACAAGGCTGCTCTCATCGAGATCCTCCGCGAGCCGAAGAACTCGCTCGTCCGTCAGTACCAGACGATCATGGGCTTCGAGAACGTCACGCTGAAGTTCACCGATGACGCGCTCGAGGCGATCGCCGATGCGGCGCTGAAGCGGAACGTCGGCGCCCGCGGACTGAAGATCATCATCGAAGAGCTGATGCTCGACCTCATGTACTCGATCCCGTCGCAGGATGCGATCAGTGAGTGCGTGATCACGCGCGAGGTCGTCGAGAATCGCAGCCAGCCCATTACTCTTTACCGCAAGGCCGGGTAGGGTGGGCCGGTTAACGGTTAACGGTTAACGACTGCCGCGAGGAACGATCGTTAACCGTTAACCGTTAACCGCGGGAATGCAGCGCTGTTTGTACCGGTAGAGAACTAAAACCAAATGCCAAACGAAACCCTGATGCAACTCCCGCTCGTGCCGCTGCGCGACATGGTCGTCTTCCCGTCGATGATGGCTCCGTTCGTCGTCGGCAGGAAAGCGTCGATCCTCGCGCTCGAAGCGACACTCGCGACCGCCGATAAACGAATTTTCCTCGCCACGCAGCGCGACCCGAAGATCGACGATCCGTCCATGGACGAGATCTACCAGGTCGGGGTCGTCGCCACCGTGGTCCAGAACCTCAAACTCCCCAACCAGAACGTCAAAGTGATGGTCGAGGGCCTCAGCCGTGCCGAGATCGTCAACTCGCACGAATCCAACGGCCTCGTCATCGTCGGCGCCCGCGCGATCGACACCTCGTATCCGCTGACGCCGGAAGTCTCGCAGTACATGCAGAAGCTCGTCGAGATCTTCGAGCAGTACGCGAAGATGTCGCATCACCTCGCATTCGAAGGCGTGATGTCGACGCTCAAGCTCGACGATCCCGACAAGTTCGCCGACACACTCGCGTCGCACCTGCTGATCACGACCGGCGAAAAGCAGCAGCTCCTCGAGACTCCTTCCCCCTACGAGCGCCTGCAGAAGCTGCAGGACTTCCTCGAGATCGAGATCGAAAAGATCAACATCGACAAGCGCATCAACTCCAAAGTCAAAAAGCAGATGGAGCGCGCCCAGAAGGAGTACTACCTCAACGAGAAGATCAAGGCGATCCATCACGAGCTCGGTCGCAAGGACGACCGCTCCGACGAGATCGAAGAGCTCCGCCAGAAGATCGAAGAGGCGGGCATGCCCAAGGAGACCAAAGAAAAGGCAATGCAGGAGCTGAAGAGGCTCGAAGCAATGCCGGGTGTCTCCGCGGAAGCGACCGTTTCCCGCAACTACATCGAATGGCTCGTCTCCGTCCCCTGGAAGAAATCGACGAAAGAGATCAAGGACATCGATCTCGCCGAGCAGATCCTGAACGAGGACCACTACGGCCTCGAGAAGATCAAGGAGCGCATCCTCGAGTTCCTCGCGGTGCGCCAGCTCGTGAAGCAGCCGAAGGGAACGATCCTCTGCTTCGTCGGACCTCCGGGCGTCGGCAAGACGTCGCTCGCGAAGTCGATCGCCCGCGCCACCGGCCGCAAGTTCGTCCGTCTGTCGCTCGGCGGTGTTCGTGACGAAGCCGAGATCCGCGGTCATCGCCGCACCTACATCGGCGCGTTCCCCGGCCAGATCATCCAGCGGATGAAGAAGGCCGGCACCGTGAATCCGGTGTTCCTGCTCGACGAAGTCGACAAGATGTCGATGGATTTCCGCGGCGATCCGTCAGCGGCGCTGCTCGAAGTGCTGGATCCGGAGCAGAACAACCAGTTCGTCGATCACTATCTCGACGTCGAGTACGACCTCTCCAAGGTGATGTTCATCGCCACGGCGAACGTCGTGCACACGATCCCGGCTCCGCTCAAGGACCGCATGGAGATCATCTCGCTCTCCGGCTACACGCACCTGGAGAAGCTGGCGATCGGCCGGCAGTTCCTCGTGTCGAAGCAGCGTCAGGAGCAGGGTCTCGAGGAGTCGAAGATCACGTTCGAAGACTCTTCGCTCGAAGAGCTCATCGATTCCTACACGCGCGAGGCCGGTGTCCGCAGTCTCGAGCGCGAGATCGGTTCGATTCTGCGCAAGATCGCCCGCCGGGTGCTGACGAGCGGCCCCGACTTCCAGATCGTCGTCGACCGCGCCAAGACCCGCGAGCTCCTCGGCAAAGCGAAGTTCCGGTCACAGCAGATTCACGACAAGAGCGAGATCGGTCTCGCAACCGGTCTGGCGTGGACGGAAGTCGGTGGCGAGATCCTGTCGACCGAAGTGGCGTTGTCGCGTGGCAAAGGCAACCTGACGCTCACCGGCAAACTCGGCGATGTCATGCAGGAGTCGGCGCGCGCGGCACTGTCCTACGTTCGCTCGCGCGCGGAGATGTTCGGACTCGATCCCGACTTCCACGCATCACTCGACATTCACATCCATGTGCCTGAAGGCGCGATTCCGAAAGACGGACCGTCGGCAGGCATCACGATGGCGACCGCGCTTCTGTCTGCCGTCACGAAGATCCCGGTGCATCGCGACATCGCCATGACCGGCGAGATCACGCTTCGCGGCAAAGTTCTGCCGGTCGGCGGCGTGAAGGACAAGATCCTGGCGGCGGCACGCGCCGGCATCACCCGCGTGATCCTGCCCGCGGACAACGAGCGCGATCTCGACGAGATCCCGCAGGACGTCCGCGAGAAGATGGAGTTCCACCTCGTCGAGAACATGGACGAGGTCGTCTCCGTCGCCCTCGACGGCACGATCGTCCCGCTCGCAGCGAAGGAAAAGCTGCCCGAGCCGGTCAAGACGATCGCCGAACCACCCGTAACCCATTGAGTTTCCGGTTACCGGTTACCGGTTGCCATTGGGCAAATTCGGTAACCGGTAACGGGTAACCGGTAACTTCCGGCTTGACCCCCTGGCAGAATATCTGCACAATTCCCCCCGTTACCAACACAGCCTCAAGTTTCACTCCGTAGCGCAATCGCACGGCTTTTGGTCCGGGCACTCCGGGCCGCAGTTTCAAAAAGCCTTCATCTCATTGGACATCAAGACAGTCAGCTTCCATCGGGCGGCGTATAAGCCCGAAGACTTCCCCAGGGACAAACGGCCGCAATTCGCGGTCGTGGGGCGTTCCAATGTCGGGAAATCGAGCTTGATCAACGCGGTGGTCAACAGAAAGAAAGTAGCCCGGGTCAGCCAGACGCCGGGGAAGACGCAGGCCGTCCAGTTCTATCTGGTGAACGACCGCTTCTACCTCGTCGACCTGCCCGGTTACGGATATGCAAAAGTCTCGAAGACGATGATGAAGTCGTGGGGTGAGCTCGTCCGCGGATACCTCGACAGCTCGGAGGATCTCCGATTGATGTTCCTCCTCCTCGATTCGCGCCGGTCGCCCGGTGAACAGGACTTGCAGATGCATGACTGGACCCGCGGCGCCGGCTTCGACGAAAGGGTCGTCCTGACAAAGAGCGACAAACTCTCCAACCAGCAACTCATCAAAAGCAAAACAGACATCGCGCGCGACCTCGGCGTCGAAACTTCGCAGTTGATCGCCGCGTCTGTAGTGACAAAGAAAGGCATCGAAGAAATCAGGCGCGAAATGTTCGCGCGCTTGTGAAGGAACTCCACATGGCAGAGCCGGAAATCGAAAACGAATCGTCAGCAGCGGCAGTCGAAGCACCTCCAGCAGAACAACCGGCGCGCAAGCCACGCAAGCCGAAGGCGGAAAAGACCGTCGCTGCCGAAGAAGAGAGCGATGGAGGACAGGCCGCTGCGCCTGTCGAGCCCGCGGAGCCGGAGCCGGTGCAAGCGAGCGCCGAAGTGTCTGGTAATGGCAACGGCGCGGAAGCGCCCGACGCCGCCGAGGGCGACGGTGCTCCCGAGAAGGCGCAAGCGAAGCCGCCGACGTCCGCCGAGACGCTCGACATTCGCGCACTCAAGGAGCTGAGGCTTCCGGACCTCGCGAAGCTCGCCAAGGATCATGGCGTCGAGAACGCGTCGGGCATGCGCAAGCAGGACCTGATCTTCTCGATCCTTCAGGCGCAGACGGAAAGGTCGGGACTGATCTTCTCGGAGGGCGTGCTCGAATGCCTGCCCGATGGTTTCGGATTCCTGCGCGCTCCCGAATACAACTATCTGCCCGGTCCGGACGACATTTACGTTTCGCCGTCGCAGATCCGCCGTTTCGATCTGCGCACCGGTGACACGGTCTCCGGCCAGGTCCGCCCGCCGAAGGAAGGCGAGCGTTACTTCGCGCTCATCAAAGTCGAGGCGGTCAACTTCGAGCATCCCGACGTCGCTCGCGAAAAAATCCTGTTCGACAACCTGACGCCGCTCTATCCCGAACATCGTGTGAAACTCGAGATGCCGTCGAACATGTCCTCGCGCGTCCTCGACCTCATCGCGCCGGTCGGCAAGGGCCAGCGCGCACTGATCGTCGCAGCGCCGAAGACCGGCAAGACGATGCTGCTTCAGTCGATGGCGAACTCGATCACGACGAATC
This sequence comes from Thermoanaerobaculia bacterium, assembly GCA_036382495.1. Taxonomy (GTDB): domain Bacteria; phylum Acidobacteriota; class Thermoanaerobaculia; order Gp7-AA8; family Gp7-AA8; genus DASVHS01. Next base: position 5,052 of record DASVHS010000579.1, read on the forward strand.
ATCCCGAGATCACGCTCATCGTGCTGCTGATCGATGAACGTCCCGAAGAAGTCACGGACATGCAGCGATCGGTCAAGGGCGAGGTCATCTCGTCGACGTTCGATGAGCCGGCCTCGCGTCACGTGCAGGTCGCGGAGATGGTCATCGAGAAGGCCAAGCGGCTCGTCGAGCACAAGCGCGACGTGGTCATCCTGCTCGACTCGATCACTCGTCTCGCTCGCGCCTACAACACCGTCGTGCCGCCGTCGGGCAAGGTGCTGTCGGGCGGCGTGGACTCGAACGCGCTGCAGCGTCCGAAGAGATTCTTCGGCGCGGCGCGCAACGTCGAGGAAGGCGGCTCGCTCACGATTGTCGCCACCGCGCTGGTCGATACCGGCTCGCGCATGGACGACGTCATCTTCGAAGAGTTCAAGGGCACCGGCAACATGGAAGTGCACCTCGACCGCAAGCTGATGGAGAAGCGCGTCTTCCCGGCCATCGACATCAACAAGTCGGGCACACGCAAAGAAGAGCTGCTGCTCGATCGCAACGAGCTCAATCGCATCTGGGTCCTGCGCAAGGTGTTCTCGCCGCTGTCGACCGTCGAGTCGATGGAGCTGCTGGTCGAGAAACTGGAAAAGACCAAGACAAACGCCGAGTTTTTGAATTCGATGAGCTCGATGTAGTTTTCATGTCAATGAGCTCGATGTAATTTTTCATGTCAATGAGCTCGATGTAGTTTTCCATGTCATCCCGAGCGTGAGCGAGGGACCCGGGTGGGTGTGGAGGCCGGCCTCCCCGCCGCCCGGGTCCCTCGCTCACGCTCGGGATGACATGAGGGTTGTGGCCCGGGCAATCTTCAGAGCTCTCATTCCAAACCTCGTCCTGCGCTTCGATGCGATCGCCCTTGCTGATCGCTGCTCCTGTTGACTCTTGCGATATACTTCTGAAAATATATCGCATGCGCTACTTC
>DASVHS010000580.1:0-2146 GCA_036382495.1 Thermoanaerobaculia bacterium
GTCGAAACGCGTCACGAACGCAACGTTGCTTCTCGACGCGCCGGTGACCGTCGCGATCAGCGATCACGAAACCTGGACCCCGCAGAATTACGACGAGCGGTTTCGCGGACGCGTGACGCTCCGGCAGGCGTTCGAGGCGTCGCTGAACGTACCGACGGTGCGGATGACGCAGCAGGTCGGACTCAAAGGCGTCGTCGACACTGCGGAAAGGTTCGGCTTTTCCGAGCAGCTCGAACCTGTGCCCGCGCTGCCGCTCGGCGTCACGGAAGTGAGCATGCGCGAGCTCACCGCTGCCTACACTCCGTTCCCCAACCTCGGCGTGCGCGTCGAGCCGTTTCTGATCAGCGCCGTGCGCAACCGCGATGGCAAGACGTTGTTTGACGAGAAGCCGCAACTGAAACGGGTTTGCGACGCCGACGTCGCCTACGTCATGCACTCGCTGCTGCGGGGAGTGGTGAGGCGCGGCACCGCGTCGCGACTGAAACGATACGGACTCGCGTACGTTGCCGGCAAGACCGGAACGACGAACGATTATCGTGATGCCTGGTTCGTCGGCTACACGCCGGACGTGGTCACCACCGTCTGGGTCGGCTACGACCACGGAGCGCCGCTTCGACTGTCGTCGGCCGAGGCGGCGATCCCGATCTGGGGCTCGTACATGGCCGCTGTTCCGCACAATCACGCGGAGCTGAAGCCACCCGCCGGCGTCACATTCCGCGACATCGATCCCGAAACCGGAATGATCTGGGACCAGGGCTGCCCCGGCCCGGTGCACGAGGTCTTCCTCGACGGCACCGCACCCACCCAGCACTGCCCCCGCGGCTTCCTCGGCGGCATCGTCCGGCGTGTGTTCTTCGACTCCGAGCATTTCGACGAACCGGCAGCGATCACGTTCGAGAAGTTTCGCGAATGGGCAAACTCCGTCGATCGTAGCCGGCAGAATGTGGAAGGGTTTTTTGGGAGGCTCAAGAGAGTCTTTGGCGGGGACTGATGAATTAAGAATTTCGAATTAAGAATTAAGAATTAAAGACCGCCATCGGAGACCCTTAATTCTTAATTCGAAATTCTTAATTCACCTGGTTTGACACGGTGCCGGTGCCGGTCTACATTGAACGCCGCTGGATTGATTTGGGGGCCGCTTGCAACCAGCCTAAAAAAAGCTAAATCGCCGCCGTAGTCGAAATCGATTTTTCGATTTGGCCCCACGACGTCGTGGGGCCTTTGTTTTTTGGTGACCGGAAATGCAGGACTTCATCCAGGCGATCGCTGACGAGCACGTCTACCTCTTCGATGGGGCGATGGGGACGATGCTCTATTCGAAAGGCGTCTTCATCAACAAGTGCTACGACGAGCTGAATCTCCGCAGTCCGGAGATGGTGCTCGACGTGCACAAGCAGTACGCACGCGCAGGCGCCGAAATCCTCGAGACGAATACGTACGGCGCGAACCGGGTCAAACTTCATGGCTTCGGTCTCGACGACGAGCTGCGCCAGATCAACATCGCCGGTGCCGAGCTGGCCCGAAAGGCCGCAGGCGACTCGGTTTATGTGGCCGGTGCAATCGGTCCGCTTGGAATCCGCATCGAGCCGTACGGTCCGACGTCGCTCGAAGAAGCCCGCGAGTTTTTCCGCGAACAGGCCACTGCGCTTCGCGACGGTGGCGTTGACCTGATCGTGCTCGAGACGATCTCCAACATCGCCGAGATGGAGCAGGCCATCCAGGCGGTGCGCGAAGTCTGCACGCTGCCGATCGTCGCGCAGATGACGATCGGCACCGACGGCCGCACGATCTACGGCGACACTCCGAAAGTGATCGCGCAACGGCTCGACCTCGCCGGCGCTGATGTCATCGGACTCAATTGCTCCGTCGGCCCCGACATCATGCTCGACGCCGTCGAGGAGATCGGCGCCATCACCGCGAAAAAGATCTCTTGTCAGCCGAACGCCGGCCTTCCCCGCGACATCAGCGGCCGGCAGATGTACATGGCCTCACCCGATTACATGGGCAAGTACGCGAAGCGTCTCATCCACAAAGGCGTCAAGTTCCTCGGCGGCTGCTGCGGCACCACGCCCGAGCACATCAAGAACATGGCTGACGCAGTTCGTCCGCTGTCGCCGCGGCGCACGTTCGTGATCGTCGAGCGCGA
>DASVHS010000581.1:0-3424 GCA_036382495.1 Thermoanaerobaculia bacterium
TGATGATGTCGTGCACCAGACTCGCCGGTGAGTCGTTCTCACCCTCGTAAATGATTCCGCCCTGCGCCCAGAACGTGTTGCAGTCACGCGGATCGGAAGCCTTCGTCACGAGCAGGACGCGAATCCCCGCGCTGGCGAGCGTCAGCGCGGTCGTGAGACCGGCGATGCCCGTGCCGATGACGAGAACGGGGAAATGGGCGCGGCTTTCGAGCGCAGGCACCGCGCGATTCTATGCTGGAGCGTCGAGAGAGGGTTGGGGGAATGGGGATGAGAGAGCGGTCTGCCTAAGAAGTTCGAAGTTCGAAGTTCGAATTTTGAATGAAGAATTTGGACGCGGGTCGGGCAATTCTTAATTCTTCATTCGAACTTCGAACTTCGAAATTCTTTGGCCTAGTCAGCCTCCTCTTCCCTCAAGAAACGTCCCATCGCGCCGTCAGCCTGCGCGCGGTCAAAAAGAAGGCCGCCGCCCACGCCAGCAGAACAACGACCGGCAGGACCAATGAGCCCAGCGGTTCTTCCCGCCAGAACACGTTCGTGAACCCTTCGATCGCCCAGGAGTTGAACAGCGCCAGCCCGGCTTTCTGCATTGCCGGCGGCATCAGGAACCTTGGCCACATCGAGCCGCCGAGGGCGGAGATGCTGAGGACGATGAGGTTGGCGAGGGCGGAGAGTTGCGCGCGTGAGCGCGACATCGACGCGAGCAGAAGTCCGAACGCGGACGTCGCCAGCGCCGTCGCGGCGGTCATGATGATGAATCCCGGCAGATGCTGCAGGAGCTCGAGATGGAACAGCACCGCGCCCCAGATGAACATCACGAGGATCTGCGAGACGCCGAGCGTCCACAGGTACGCGAGTTTGCCCAGGAGCAGTGTCGTGAGGGTGAGGCGGGTGGTGAGGATGCGGTCGAGCGTTCCGCTTTCGATCTCCTCGAGGAGCGCACCGCCGGCGCCGCTCGCGGTGAAAAGGAGGAACATCACGGCGATACCCGCGGCATAGAGCGAGACGACGGTGTTGCGTCGATTCTTGCCGACGACGTCCCGTGTCTGGATGTTGATCATCGATTGCGTGCTCTGCGTGCGCGGTCGTGATGTGTAATCGCGGAACGCCGCGATGTTCTTGTTGATCGTGGCGCGTTGTTGCGGCGTCAGTCCGCCGCTCCAGCGGTCGACGGCGTCGGCGCCGGTCTGGGCCATGAGGTCGGGGAGCGCCGTCATGACCGTCTTCTGCAGGAGTCCGCTGACGACCTGCGGCGCGACCGGATCGGCGGAATCGGACAAGAGACGCAGCGCCGGTCCAGATTCCGTACCGCCGCCGAATCGGATCGGCGCGGCGCCGAAGCCTTTCGGGATGACCAGCGCGATCGAGATATCGCCGGCGCGAACGTAGTCTTCGGCGCTCGCTGCCGTGAATTGCGTCTTCGAATTCTTCGCCGAATCGACGATCGTCAATGCCGATTCGTTGCGGAGCGCCGCCACCAGTCGCTTCGAGTTCTCGCTCCGATCTTCGTCCGCGATCGCCAGGTGGACCTTCGGCATTCCGGAACGCTGCGCGCCGAACACGCCGTAGAAAATCGAGAAGAAGACGATCGGGACGAGAAAGCTGAGCATCATCGCGGCACGGTCGCGGCGTAGGTTCATCCAGCCGGTGCGGACGACGTCGAGAATCATTCGCGCAGGTCCCGTCCGGTCAGGTGCAGGAACACTTTCTCGAGCGACGGCGCGCGCATGCTCAGGTCACGCACCGAAATCCCGCGCGACTCGAGCGATCGCACAAACTGCAGCGTCTCGTCGGCCGTGTCGGTCATATGTGTCAGGCGTTTTCCGTCGGACGTCTCGACGACGACCTCACGCTTCGTGCCGATCGTCTGCGCGACGAGCTCGTCCTTCGTCCCCAAAGCGATCAGCTTGCCGTGGTCGATGACCGCGACGCGGTCGCAGAGCCGCTCCGCTTCTTCCATGTAGTGCGTCGTGTAGACGAGCGACACGCCTTCGTCGCGCAGCGCTTCGATCATCGTGTAGATGCGCTCGCGCGATTGGGGATCGACGCCCACGGTCGGCTCGTCGAGCAGCAGCAGCTTCGGCCGGTGCAGAACGCCGGCGGCCATGTTCAAGCGTCGCTTCATGCCGCCGGAAAACGACTTCACCGGATCTTTTTCGCGATCCTCGAGCGCCGACCAGTCCAGCGCGTAATCGATCGCGGCGTCGAGGTCCTTGCCGGTCAGCCCCTGATACCGGCCGAACACGAGCAGGTTCTCGCGTGCTGTCAGCAATGGATAGAGCGCGATCTCCTGCGGGACGACGCCCGCGTTTCTGCGCGCGGCGCTGTCTCCCGGCGGCGCGGCGTGATCGAAGATGCGCACCTCGCCGCGCGTCGGGCGCACCCGGCCCATGATCGTCCGCACAAGCGTGCTCTTCCCCGCGCCGTTCGGCCCGAGGAGGCCGAGGATTTCGCCGTCGCGAACGTCGAGCGAGATGCCGTCGAGGGCCACACGGCTATCGAATGACTTCGTGACATCGATGACTTGTACGGGGAGCACGGTGGTGTATACGAGATTTGCTTTGCGACGGTTCTGCCCCCATGTCATCCCGAGCGTGAGCGAGGGACCCGGGTGGTCGGGAGGCCGGCCTCCCCGCGCCCCGGGTCCCTCGCTCACGCTCGGGATGACATCCCTGATGGCAGACGGAGCTACCATCGTTGCATTCGCGATGCGCTACGACTTTGCTGAATTCAATCTCGACACCGATGCGCGTCAGCTTCGGCGCGGCAGCGAGGCTGTTCATCTGTCGCCGAAAGCGCTCGATCTTTTGATCATGCTCATCGCAGAGCGTCCGCGCGCCGTGCCGAAACGCGAGCTGTACGATCGGCTGTGGCCGTCCACATTCGTCGTCGACGCGAACCTTCCCGTTCTGATCCGCGAGGTGCGAGGTGCTCTCCGCGACAACAAACGCCAGATCATTCGTACGGTTCACGGCACCGGGTATGCGTTTGCGGCTGCCGTTCCGACCGAGAGGCAAAGTCGCGACGGTTTCATGCACCTGCTCTTCTTCGACAATCAGCAGATCCGCCTCGAAGAAGGCGAGAACCTCGTCGGCCGCGAGCCGAGCGCGAACGTGTTCCTCCCATCGGCCAGCGTCTCGCGGCGACATGCACTCATTACTGTGCACGGCGAAGGTGCCACGGTCACGGATCTCGACAGCAAGAACGGGACGTTTCTCGGTTCCGAGCCCTTGCATGGCGAGGCGCCGCTGGCCGACGGCACGATCGTCCAGTTCGGCGAGATCATCACGCGCTACCGATGCTGTCTGCCAGAGGGAGCGACGGATACGTTCTGAGGTATAGTCGAGGGACAGCACAAAGGAACGTTATGAGAAGAGCATCTGTCGGCCTGGCATTGGCGCTGTCTCTTGTCTCGATCAACGGGTGG
>DASVHS010000582.1:0-5729 GCA_036382495.1 Thermoanaerobaculia bacterium
ATCGACATCTGCGTTCGGATTGGTGAGATGCGGTCCACATCGTTCGACTTCGTTTACGAAATCCGCAAAAGCAATAGCCAGCAAATTGCTGCTGTTGGAAAAGTGGTAGTCGTCCTGTTTAATTGGCAGAAGCAGTCGAAGGTCACGATCAGCGATGAGTTGCGCCGCAAGGTGATGTCGTTGCAGAAAACGGAGACTTGACGAATGCAATCCGCCCGCGTTTTGACTCACCCCGCTCTGGCGCGCCAGCGTTTCCGGGAAATCGCCGGCCGCCCCGAACCACTCGTCGACCTCGTCGAGGCGTCGCTCGTGATCTCGCTTGAAGAGAATGCGCATCTGGACATCGATCACTACCTGCAGCAGGTCGGCGCGTGGACCGGCGCGGTGCAGGGACGGCTCGAGGGCTCGCGCGACGTCGAGCGGATCGTCGAGTCGATCAACGGCATCCTCTTCGACGAAGAAGGATTCCGCGGTGAGAACGACGACTACTACGATCCGCGCAGCGTCCTTCTGAACGAGGCGCTCGACCGGCACGCCGGGCTGCCGATCACGCTGTCGATCCTCTACATCGAGATCTCCCGGCGCGTCGGGGTCATGGCTACCGGCATCTCACTCCCGGGCCGCTTTCTCGTGAAGTTCAGCGGAGAGTTCGGCCAGATCTACGTCGACCCGTTCGACGGCGGCCGCGTGCTCACGACCGCCGAGCTGCAGAAGATCCTCGATCACATGTACGGCGGCGGCGTCCGTCTCCGCGAACACCACCTCCGCTCCTTCTCCCGCAAGGAAATCCTCGGCCGCGAGCTCGCGCAGCTGAAGGCGGCGTATCTCTCGCAGCATGACCTGCAGCGCGCGGCCGCTTCGGTCGACCGGCTGCTGATCCTCGACGAGCGTGACGTCTACGAGATCCGCGACCGCGCGGCGATCGCGGTACAGATGCACGAGTACACGCAGGCCATCGACTTCTTCGAGCGCTATCTCGAGTTGAAACCGCAGGCCGAAGATCGCGCACGCGTCGGCGAACAGATCGCTTATCTGCGGGCGTGGCTCGACCAGAATTAGTGCCGGAACATCTGATACACTCGCAAACCGCTCAATTGCAGCCTACGGAAGGGTTTAGCCCGTGATAACCGGGTTCAACACCGACATCAAGCACAACGACAAGGTCTACCACATTCAGACCGAAGATAAGGGGATGGCCAATCCTTATATCGAGTCGCTTGTGTATGTAGGCGGCGAGATCCTCGCCTCGAAAAAGACCTCGTACGCCGAACAGATCAAGAGCGGCATTGACGAGAAGTGGATCGGCGGGTTGATGGAGCAGCAGCACCGCACCATGATCGCTGCGATCAAACGTGGTCGTTTCGATCAGCCGGCCGACTCGACGCAGATCAAGATGGCGCGCTCGACGATGTCGCAGCCGGCGCCCGACGGTGGACCGAAAATCGCGGCGCCCCCGGCAGCAGCAGCCGGCGCCGGCGTCGGTGAGAAAACGCTCGATCAGGTCATCATCGACTACCTCGAATCCGAGGCGGAGAGTGAGCATCTGGAGCTGTCGCTGATGAATCAGGCGGATTTCTTCGCGGGAGCTCCGGTCGAGATCCGCATCGCCACGCGGCGCAGCCTCTCGCAGAACCCGATCCCGGCCGCGGCGATCGAGGTCAAGGTCATTTCGACCGTCGAGCCGCCGCGCGTCGTATTCCGTGGCAAGACCGCCGCCGACGGGACGGTGCTCATCCGCTGCACGATCCCCGCATTCCGCGAGGGCACCGCCGCCGTCATCATCTCGGCGCAGAGTCCGATCGGAAACGACGAGGTCAAGCAGTTGGTCAAGAAGAAGAAATAGATCGCAGATCGCCGATGGCAGATCGCAGACAGGCACTCCTGCGATCTGCGATCCGCGATCTGCGATCCGGATGGCTTTGGCAAGAGTCGCGCATTAGGCACCGCACGTGGTTCGTTCCCGCTTTTTTCGCACCCTCTTCTGGCTCGCCTGCATGGGAGGTACGGCTTACCTGCTGGTCAGCCTTTTCCTGCCGTCGTCGCGTCGCCTGATCTTCGGCGTCGACAAGAACAGCGGCGCGGTGCGCATGGTCAGCACCCATGTGACGCTGCTGCCGCCACATCGCTACTACCGGCTGACGTTCGAGAAGCGCGACGGCGCGGCGCAGAGCGACGGCTTCGTCCACATCACCTCGAAAGAGGGTGTGCCGGTGACGCTCAACTACCGGTTGCGCTTCGGGATCTCCGGCAACCGGATCGCTGACGCCAGACGCCTCGTCACCGACGGCTGGAGCGCATGGATCCGTGCCCGTGTGTCAGAAGCGGTGGCAGCGGTGACGGCGCAGGTGGGAGTGGAGGATCTCGTGTCGCCGACGTCGCAATTCAGCACGCGGCGCGACCTCCTCAAACGGATCGTCGCGGCCCATCTCGCGCAGAGCGGCTTGAACGTATCCGCGTTCCAGATCGCGCGCGTCGAGCCGGATCGTGATGCACTGCTGAAATACAAACGCTCCGAGTTGCGGCGAAGTGCACGCGGAGTGGCCGGCCGCGTCGCCATCTTTGCCATCGACGGAGCGGACTGGGATCTGATCCAGGAGCTCTCCGACGACGGTCGCATTCCGAATCTCAGAGCGCTGATCAAAGGCGGAGCGACGGGAAACCTGCAGACGATTGAACCGACGGTCTCGCCGCTCGTCTGGACCACGATGGCGACGGGCGTCACGCCGGATCGCCACGGCGTCATCGACTTCTTCGATCCGGGCAGCCGCGCGCCGATCGACTCGTACGCGCGTCGCGTCCCGGCAATCTGGGATATCGCTGAAGGATTCGGACGGCACTCGGTCGTCGTGAACTGGTGGACGGCATGGCCGCCGGCGCCGGCGACGACGGCGGTGTTCGACACGCCGGTCGAGCTGCTCGAAAATGCTGTCTATCCGGCGGACATCGCCGCGAAGGCGCACAACGCCGAAGTCGCACCTTCGACGGTCGGCTACGACCAGGTGCGGCGCTTCCTGAACATCTCCAGCGCCGAATACGACGCCGGAGTGAACAGCCCCGGCGATCCGATCAACGTCTTCCACGACATCCTGACCAAGACCTGGAACGACCACAGCGTCGCGCTGAGCATGTACCGCGACCAGGCGCCGCTGTTCTTCGCCATGACGTACGAAGGCACCGACGTCGTGAACCATCTGTTCGCGCCCTACCACCCGCCGCAGCGCGACGGTGTCAGCGCCGAGGCGTACCGAAAGTACTGGCCGGCGGTGGCGAACTATTACGCCGATGTCGATCGCATGATCGGCGAGTGGATGAAGGTCCTGCCCGACGACACCACCGTGATCATCGTCTCCGCGCATGGCTACAAGTGGGGGAAGACGCGATCGATGCAGCCTCCTGCGGGACGAGCAGCGCTTTCCGATCATCGGAATCCCGGAATCTTCATCGCGTACGGCAACCATGTTCTCCCGTCGCGCGCCGGCCATTCCGTCTCGATCTACGACATCGTCCCGACCGTCCTGGCAATCCTCGGGCTGCCGCAATCGAGCGAGATGCCGGGGCACGTTGCGCAATGGGCGTTCAAGGACATCGCGCCCGAGCAGGCGGTGAAAGTCAGCAGCTACAGTGAATTTTTCAGCGAGCGTCCCGTGGCGACGCCGGCGCGTGTCGATCCGAAGGAGTATCAGGCGGACCTGCAGGCGATCGGTCACATCCTCGATCCGTCGAAGGGGATGCAGCCGCAGTTCGAGGACACCAATGCGCAAGACGCGCAGACGGCGAACGCGAAACCGCTCCCGCCCGAGAAATGGGGCGCATACGCGTACTACAACAATCTGGGCATCCAGCTGCGGACGCAGAACAAATTGAAAGACGCGGTCGACGCGTTCCAGAAAGCGATCGACCTCAATCCGAATCGGCCCGCGCCCTACCTGAACATGGCCATGGCGTTGTTCGATCGCCTGCAGTACACGGCGGCGAACGAGGTGTTCCTCGAAGCGATCAAGCATGGCCTGCCGAATGGCGATCAGTGGTTCTGCGACTTCGCCGCGCTTTATCGTCAGCGCAACATGACGACGTGGGCGATCAACCTGCTGGAGAAGGGCAAGGAGATTTATCCGCAGTCGTATCTGATCGCGGCGAATCTCGGCTCGGCGCTGGCGCAGGCCGACCGGTACACGGAGGGCGTGCCCGAGCTCGAGCGCGCACTTGGTCTGCAGCCATCTTCGACTCTGGCACTGAACAACCTGGGCATCCTGTACGCGAAGAAGAATGACTACGCGCGGGCGCTGGACTTCTGGAACCGTTCGTTGACGATCGATCCGCGGCAGCCGCAGATCCGGGCGGCGGTGCAGGCGGCGGAAACGCAGCTGTAACTTGACCTCGGGGCGGTACCGGCCATAGAATCCCTCCTGCGACTGCGACTCAGTCTCAACTACGGATCGCCACATGGCCCACGTCAACAAGGAAATCGATCGCTTCGCCATCTTCCTCCACCAGGCCGGGCAGAAGCTCACCGCCGAACGCGCCGCGCTCGTCCGCGAGATCTTCTCCACGCACTATCACTTCGAGGCCGACGAGCTGCTCTTCAAGATGAAGGGCAAGAACGTCAAGATCTCGCGGGCAACGGTCTATCGCACGCTCGAACTGCTCGTGAAGTCGGGCATGGTCCGCCGCGTTCACCTCGGCGAGGACCACTACCACTACGAGCACGTCACCGGAAACTCCCATCACGACCACCTCATCTGCACGACGTGCGGATCGGTGATCGAGTTCCACGATCCGGAGATCGAGCAGCGCCAGCGCGAGGTCTGCGCCCGCAAACACTTCACTCCCACATTTCACAATCTGCAGATCCTCGGGGTCTGCGACTCCTGCACGCGCAAGGGCGAACAGCCCGATGCCCCAGACCGCGTGAAGATGATTCAGGTCGCGGCGATGCAACTCCGGAAGTAGACAAGCACCATGCTCAACGCTCTCATCATCGTTTTCCGTGAAGGCTTCGAAGCGTTCCTCACCGTGGCGATCATCTTTGCGTATCTGCGCAAGACCGGCCGCGACTGGTTGCGGCCCGCCGTCTATTGGGGAATCGCAGTGTCGGTCGTGGCGAGCTTCGCACTCGGCTGGCTGCTGCAGACCGTTAACCAGCCGATGTGGGAAGGCATCCTCGGCCTCGTGGCCGCGGTGCTCGTAGCCAGCTTCGTCATTCACGTCTGGCGAACCGCGCCGCGGATGAAGAAGAACATGGAGTCGCATCTGGAGACTCACTCGTCGCATCGGTCGCGAATCGTTGCGATCGCGGCGGTTTTCGGCTTCACCGTACTCATGGTGACGCGCGAAGGCATGGAGACCGCGCTGATGCTGATCCAGGTCCGGCAGGCGCACTTCTGGCTCGGTTGCGGACTGGGAATCGCCGCCGCGGCGGCGATGTCATGGGCGTGGGCGCACTACGGTCACCGGATCAACGTCAGACGGTTCTTGCAGGTGACCGGCCTTTTCCTTCTGCTGTTCACCGTGCAGATCGTGTTCTATTCAATCCACGAGTTCTCCGAAGCGGAGATGTTGCCGCACAGTGAAGCGATTCACGTCGCCACCGAGCCGTACTCACCGGTCGGCGTCTATGGCCGATGGTTCTCGGTCGTGATGGTCGGCGCGTGCGCGGCATGGCTCGCCGGCGCATCGCTGCTCGATCGCGCCCGGACGCAGGATCGGGCCGCGCTCAACTAGGTTTTCTG
>DASVHS010000583.1:0-3146 GCA_036382495.1 Thermoanaerobaculia bacterium
CGGGTTCCTCGAGCAGACCCACGACCTGCTCGACGCCGTCGTTTTCGATCGCGTCGAGAACCGTGTCGAACTTTTTCTCCGTCATCATCAGCTTCGCGAATATCCGCTCGTGAAAGCGCATGTCGTCGACGAAGCGGTTGAACATCGCGTGCAGTGCTGTGCGCAGCTTGAGTCGCGTTGTCGGCTGACCGAGAAACGCGCCGAGCTTCGTCATCGCGACCGGCAGGTAGGACGTCATCGCGCCCTCCAGTGCCGTCACCACGGCGGGCGGAACCTTGTCGATGAGCGGCTCACGCGAGGTGAGGATCGTCGTGATGACGTCTTCGAGCCGCGACTGGAACGCGACCAGCAGCTCGGGACGGGCCAGCTCGCGCTGCAGATCTCCGGGCGTGAGCAGCCGCTCTCCAACGGTGCGTCCGAGACTCTTCGCCAAGCGCGCCTGGTTCTTCGGGATCGCTCCCTGGAACCCGAATCGCTTTTGCTTCGGATTGAAGAGCATCCACACCGCCACGGTGTCGGAAAGCCCTCCCGCCATGGTTCCGACGAAGACGTGGATGCCGAACTGGACCCAGCTATTCTCGAGATTCACCTACTTCGTGACTGCTCCTGCCGACTCCGACCGGTTGATCGACGCGGTAGTCGAATCGCCGACCGCATTCTTGGCCGGCACATCGCCGTGCGGCTCAGCGGCGTCAGCCAGGGTTCCCGGCGGCTTGGGGAGAAGCGCGAGGTGAACGATGTCGTCCATCGTCGAGACGAAGGTGAACGTCATGCTGTTCACGACCTCGTCGGGAATACCGCGCAGATCCTTTTCGTTTGCCTTCGGGAGAAGTACCTGTCTCAGTCCCGCGCGGTACGCGGCCATGACTTTTTCCTTCACACCGCCGATCTCTAGGACCTTTCCCCGGAGTGTCATCTCGCCGGTGAGCGCGATGTCGCGACGGACGGGACGGCGGCTCAGGACGCTCGCGATCGCCAGCGTCACCGCCGCGCCGGCGCTCGGCCCATCCTTTGGAATTGCCCCAGCGGGAAAGTGCACGTGCAGATCGACTTCCTTGAACTCGATATCTTCGACGCCGAGGGTATGCGCTCGCGATCGAACGTAGGAATACGCGGCGTCGACCGACTCGCGCATGACGTCGCCGAGCTGTCCCGTGACGGTAAGGCGTCCCGTGCCCGGCATGCGCAGGGCTTCGATGACCATCAGATCGCCGCCGGTAGCGGTCCACGCCATGCCGGTGACCGCTCCGATCTCCGGTTCCTGATCCGCGTCCTCGAGCGTGTAGGTTGGATTTCCCAGGATCTCGGTCACCATCGGATTGTCGACGACCCACGCGCCCTCTTCGCCATCCGCTTTCTTGCGGGCGCGCTTCCGCATCAGCGCGGCGATGTTCCGCTCGAAGTTGCGCAGGCCAGCCTCCCGCGAATAGCGGCTCGAGATGAAGCCGAGGACTTCGTCGGTGAACTGGATGTCCTTGTCGGTGATGCCGTGCTCCTCGAGCAGGCGCGGCAGCATGTAGCGCCACGCAATCTCGACTTTTTCTTCCACCGTGTAGCCGATCACGCGGATGATTTCCATGCGGTCGCGCAGCGGAGCCGGAATGTCGAAGAGGTTGTTCGCGGTGCAGATGAAGAGAATGCTCGAGAGGTCGAACGGCAGATTGAGGTAGTGGTCGACGAAGTTCGAGTTTTGCGACGGATCGAGGACCTCCAGCATCGCGGCGGTAGGATCTCCAGACGGACCTCCGCTGGTCATTTTATCGATCTCGTCGATCATCAGCACCGCATCTCTCACCTGCACGCGTCGCAGCGCCTGCAGGATCAGGCCAGGCATGGCGCCCACGTATGTGCGGCGATGCCCGCGGACCTCCGCCTCGTCGCGCACGCCGCCAACCGATATGCGGTAGAAGGCGCGGGTGATGGACATCGCGATCGCTTCGCCAAGCGATGTCTTGCCCGTGCCCGGCGGCCCGACGAAGCAGAGAATCGGACCGTGCGGGTCGCCGCCGCGGAGCTTGCGCACCGCGAGATACTCGGTGATGCGCTCCTTCGCTTCCTTGAGGCCGTAATGCCGGCTATCCAATAGCTCTTCGACCTTTTTCAGCTCGATGATCTCGTCCTTCGACGATTTGACGTTCCACGGAAGCGCGAGCATCCAGTCGAGATAGGTGCGAATGACCTGATACTCGCTCGATGCGGGTGACAGATTCCGCATCCGCTCGATCTCGCGGCGTCCCTCCTGTGCTGCCTTCTCGGGGAGATTTGCTTCCTCGAGCTTTTTGAGAGTCTCGATCGCCTCCTTCTCGCCCGGGTCGCCTTCACCCAGCTCCGATTGTATCGCGCGAAGCTGCTGGCGCAGATAAAACTCTCGCTGATGCTGCTCGATCTTGATTTCAGTCTGCCGCTTCACATCCTCGGCTACACGCGCGCGCCCGACTTCGCGCTCCACCCGGCCGAGCAGGAATTTGAGCCGCTGGCCGATGTTGAGGCGCTGAAGAATCTCGTCCTTGTCGGAGACCTTGAAGTTGAGATTCGTCGCGGCGAGATCGGCGAAGCGTCCCGGATCGGAGATGTTCATCTTGAGGATTGCCGGCACCTCGTCCGGGATCCGCTCGATCAGCTCCGCCAGCGTCTCTGCGCCCGCGACGATGCGGGAGATCAGGTCGTCCACCTCGTTAGCATCGGGCGCGATCTCTTTCGCCGGCTTGATGCGGACGATCGCGAAAGGCTCGGTCTGCACGACTCCCTCGACGACGATGCGACGCAAGCCTTGCAGCGTGATCTGAACGGTCTCGCCGGGGAGATTGATTCGCTCGTGCACGCGGGCCGCGACGCCGACGCGTCCGACAAACCGCTCCGGATCGAGCACATCGTCGTGGTCACCGCTCGCCACGACCAGTCCAACGATCAGGCCTGCGTGCTCGTTGGCCTTGAGCAGCGCGAGGTTCTCCGGCGCGCCCATCTGCACGGCGATCGTGCCGAGCGGGTAGACAATCGTGGATCGAAGCGCCATGAGGGGCAGCGTCGATGGTATTTCAGCGTGGAGTATGTCGTCTTTACGCTGGGCAGGCGGCATCCAGTCCCTCGCGAACGGCGTGATGCTTCAGTTGTTTCAGAAGTTAACGGCGCCTAAGTTTAAAGGCTAT
>DASVHS010000584.1:0-3662 GCA_036382495.1 Thermoanaerobaculia bacterium
TGTCCGAGAAGGGACTGACGCAACAGTCGTTCGAACAGCAGGTGCGTCAGGTCGCGCAGGATCCGGAAGCGTCGAAGCGTTACGCCGCGGCCTACAAGAGTGCGACGTAAAAAAAAGGTCGCGGGTCAGTGTGACCCGCGACCTCGAAACTGCGTTAAGACAAGTCTCAGTAACGACGATCGTCGTCGCGAGGGTCAGAGCGACGGTCATCGCGGCCGTCGCCGCGTCCTTCGTCAAACCTCTCCAGCCGTGACGCCTCGAAGACTCCTCGGCGCGTCCAGCCGCCCGAGAACTCGACGTAGTCGCCGGCCCGGATGTCGTCGATGCGGCGATCGCGCGGGAGCGTGATCGTCACGAACTGACGCGAGGTGTCGTCGTTGATGACCATCGTTCCGCGACGGAAGTCGATGCTCTCCACGGTGCCGCGGACCTCGCCGCTCGTGTAGGCGTCGTTGTTGTAGCCGTCGTTGTTGTAGCCGTCGTTGTAGCCGTACACGTTGGCGTAGCCGCCGCCGTAGTAACCGTCATAGGGCGAGTAGTCGTATACCGACCAGTAGCCGAGGGGATCCCAGAAGCCGCCGAAGCGGATGTTGAGACCGATGCGGAGCGGGAAAAGGCGCCACCGCTCGAACGGAACGAAGATCGGATACAGGCCGCCGCCGATCCACACGCGGTAGCCACCGTTCCAGCGCTCGAAGCGATCGACACGGCCGAAGCTCGATACGCGCTCGTGAACGGCGTACGGGGCGCGACCACCCGGGCGCCAGCCTGCGACGCTGCGGAAGCGATCGTTGGCGATGCTGCGCTGACCGTTGCGCGAATTGTTGTAGCGCGAATCGTTGCGCTGGTTGCTGTTGCCGCGCGAATCGTTGCGCTGGTTGCTGTTGCCGCGCCAGTCGCTGCGCTGCGTGTCGCGTGCGATCGAACGCTGCGTGTTGTTGTCACGCTGCGAAAACTCGCGCGTCGTGTTGCGCTGCGTCTGGCCGTTCTGCCACGAACCGCGATCAGCGGAACGCGACTGCGAGCGCGACGCCGACCCGCCGCGCTGAACGGACGATCCGCTCGAGCGCGATCCGCTCGAACGCGATCCGCTGCTGCGATCCGAATGACCGCCTGAGCTGCTCGACGTCCCCGAATGATGACGCGATTCCGCAAAAGCGGACGTTCCGAACAACATGGCCAGTGCCGTCGCGCCGGCGATTTGAAGCGATAAGCTCTTTTTTGTCTGCATGTTGCCTCTCCTTGGACGATTGATCACCGTTCAGCTTATTCGCAATCGTTGGACCACATTCTTTGGTTGGCGGTTGCCGGTTGCTCGTGCCCCGTTGACAAGCCGCTTCACGAGCATAATACTTAACCACTTGGTTAACAATTACTCGCTCGACACGACGTTCTCCGCGCTTGCCGATCCCACGCGGCGGGCGATGCTGGCGAAGCTCGCCACTGGTGAGTGGTCGATCGGCGAACTTGCCGAACCGTTCGAGATGTCCTTGCCGGCGATCTCGAAGCATGTGCGCGTGCTCGAAGACGCCGGTCTTCTCGTCCGTGAGCGCGACGGGCGCGTCCACCGCTGCAACATCGATCCGAAACCGATTACGGCCGCAGTCTCCTGGCTCGAGGAGATGCGGCAGTTCTGGGAGTCGCGTCTCGACGCGCTCGCCGAGTATCTCGAACAGATGGAGGATTCATCATGGCCACAGTCGAAACCGCAAAAGGCGAGAGTCTTGAAATCCGAAAGACCTTCGCCGCCCCGCGCGAAAAAGTCTTCCGCGCGTGGACCGAACCGGAAGCGATAAAACAATGGTTCCCGCCGCCGGGCTACGAGGCCGCACCGACCGACGTCGACCTTCGTCCGGGCGGATCCTACCGATGGGGACTGCGAAAGCTGCCCGATGGCAAACCGTTCTGGTCGACCGGAACATTCATCGAGGTCGATGCGCCGCGCCGACTCGTCTACACGTGGCTCTGGTCGGGCCTTCCGGAAGAAGACGCGACGCACGTCACGATCGACTTTCACGATCGCGGCGGCAAGACGGAGGTCGTCCTCCGGCACGACCGATTCGTCGACGTCAAACAACGCAACCAGCATGAGCAGGGCTGGAAGCTCTGCTTCGATCAACTCGCGAACTACCTGAAGAAAGAGGAGAAGAAATCATGATTCGCAGAATCACAATGACCCTGGCAGTCCTTGCCGTCGCTTCACTCGTCCTCGCTGACGAACACATGCACGCGGCCGCGATCGCGTCGCCTTCGTTCGACAAGATGAAAGCGCTTGTCGGCACATGGAAAGCCGACGTTCCCGGCATCGGCACAACGTCAGCGACGTACGCGCTCCACTCGGACGGCAGCGCCCTCGTCGAAGAAATGAACACGCACGGCGAGAACATGGTCAGCGTCTACTACCCGACCGCCGACGGCGTGGCGATGACGCACTACTGCTCGATGCACAACCAGCCGCACATGGTCGCGACCGGCGGAGGAAAGAATGTCTCGTTCTCGGAAGTGAGCGTTGACAACCTGACGTCAAAAGACGCCGGGCACATGAAGGCCGTCGACTTCGCGTTCACGGACGCGAACCATTTCACCGCCACGTGGACGAATACAGGCGGCGGAAAGGACATGCCGGTCGCATTCAACTTTGTCAGAGTGAAGTAAACAGCAGCTCTTAGCTCTTGGAAGAAGCGGCGCTCCCGTCCTCCTAAGAGCTAAGAGCTAAGAGCTTCAACTGCGCTGAAAGCTACAACCCCGCAACACGCCCGCAGGACCATTTGTGCTAGTTTTCCGCCGCATTCAACGGGGGAAACATGCGCAAAACAACTTTCGTCGCCCTGGCGCTCGTCGCGAGCGCTGCCTTTGCAGCGGACAAGACCACGGCACCGAAGACCACCGCGTCATTCGACAAGACCGACCTCGACACGACCGTCTCCGCCTGCGCCGACTTCAATCAGTACGCGAACGGCGGATGGCTGAAGAAGAATCCGATCCCGCCCGCGTACTCGAACTGGGGTGTCGTGAACGTTCTCATCGAACGCAATCGCGACATGCTTCGCACGATCCTCGAGAACGCTGCGAAGAGCAAGGCCACGCCCGGTACGATCGACCAGAAGATCGGCGACTACTACACGAGCTGCATGGACGAAGCGACGATCGAAGCGCAGGGCCTCAAACCGCTGCAGCCCGAGCTCGATCGCATCGACGCCATCAAGAACGTCGACGACCTGCAGGGCGAGATCGCCCGGTTGCAGTCGTTAGGACTGTCGCCCGTGTTCGGCTTTGGCTCGACGCAGGATCGCAAAAACAGCTCGGAAGTCACCGCCGGCGCATTCCAGGCCGGCCTCGGTCTTCCCGATCGCGATTACTACCTGAAGGACGATCCGAAGTCGAAAGACATCCGCGACAAGTACGCCGCGTACGTCCAGAAAGTCTTCGAGCTCGCCGGCGATACACCCGCCGCGGCCGCGGATGAAGCGAAGAACGTCATCGCGCTGGAGACAAAGTTCGCGCAAGCGTCACTCACCCGCGTGCAGCGTCGCGATCCCGACATCACTTATCACCGCATGACGTTGCAGCAGGCGACAGAGCTGACTCCGACGTTCGCCTGGTCGCGCTACTACACGGCGCTCGGCGTTCCGCCGGCCGCCGCGATCAACGTCTCGTCACCT
>DASVHS010000585.1:0-1758 GCA_036382495.1 Thermoanaerobaculia bacterium
ACCTGGTCTTTCATGAGGGAGATGAGCGGCGAGACGACGACCGTCAACTCTCCCGTGAGTAGAGGCGGCAATTGATAGCAGAGCGACTTCCCGCCGCCCGTCGGCATGACCACGAGCGAGTCACGCCGCGCCAGAACCGCCTCGATGGCCCGCTCCTGGAGAGGGCGAAGAGTGTCGTAGCCCCACGTTTTTTTCAGAACATCGAGTACGCGGGCATCGGACACTCGGTTAAGTGTGCCACGACTTGGTTCTGTGTGGGTGCGGGCTTCAGCCCGCACTGTGCCGGCTGAAGCCGGCACCCACACAGAGTCTAGAATGCGGCGCGAATGAAACGAATCGCGCTCATCCTTCTTCTTCTAGCGACCTCCGCATCGGCCGCCACACAGAAACTCGACGGCTTCATCCCGCTTTATTGGGACGACGACAACGGCAAGCTGCTCATGGAAATCTCGCGATTCAACGAAGACTTCCTCTACCAGACCGGCCTCCCTGCCGGGCTCGGTTCCAATCCGGTCGGACTCGATCGCGGTGAGCTCTCCGACACGCGCGTCGTTCGGTTCGAACGCGTCGGTCCGAAAGTGCTCCTCGTACAGGTCAACGATCGCTATCGCGCGATCTCGCCAGACGCCAACGAGCGCCGCGCCGTCGAAGAATCATTCGCACAATCAGTCCTCGGCGGATTCAAAATTGAGAAGACAGAGAACAACACGGTCCTGGTCGACGCAACGAGCTTCTTCCTTCGCGACGCGCACGGCGTGATCCAGCGCCTGAAGGACGCGAAGCAGGGCAGCTACAAACTCGACGAAACGCGCAGCGCGATCTATCTCGATCGAACGAAAGCGTTCCCGAAAAACACCGAGGTCGAAGTCACACTGACGTTCACGACGGACGACACGCCTGGACCGCTCGTACGATCAGTCACGCCGACGCCGAGCGTCATCACCGTCCGCGAACATCACTCCTTCATCGCCCTTCCCGATCCCGGATACACGCCGCGCGAGCTCGACCCGCGTGTCGGATTCATCTCCGTCGGCTTCTACGATTACGCGACGCCGTTCACCGGTCCCGTCGAGAAGCACTGGATCACGCGACATCGCCTGACTAAGAACACGCCGATCGTTTACTACGTCGACAACGGCGTGCCCGAGCCCATTCGCAGCGCGCTGATCGAAGGCGCGTCGTGGTGGAGCGCGGCGTTCGCCGCGGCCGGGTACCCGAACAGTTTTCAGGTGAAGGTGCTGCCCGACGACGCCGACCCGATGGACGTCCGCTACAACGTGATCCACTGGGTTCATCGCTCCACGCGCGGCTGGTCGTACGGCGAGAGCATCATCGACCCGCGCACAGGCGAAATCCTCAAAGGCAACGTCCGCCTCGGATCTCTGCGCATTCGCCAGGACTACACGATCGGAAGCGGACTCGTTGCGCCCGACGACGAGACCGCGATCGCGCCGAACGACAACGCGGCGGCGCAGATGGCGCTCGCACGCATCCGCCAGCTGGCCGCGCATGAAGTCGGACACACGCTCGGTCTCGATCACAATTTCGCAGCGAGTACGTATGACCGCGCGTCGGTGATGGACTATCCGTCGCCTCTGATCGAGATCAAGGACGGCAAGCTCGATCTGTCGAACGCGTACACGAAGTCGATCGGCGCGTATGACAAGTGGGCGATTCGGTACGGTTACGCCGACCTGTCGACGGAACAGCTGCAGGCGCTCGTCGAAGAGGGCGTGAAGAACGGGATGCTGTTCGTCA
>DASVHS010000586.1:0-3350 GCA_036382495.1 Thermoanaerobaculia bacterium
GGGCGGTAGCTTACATGACATGGGGTTGCGCATGATGCGTCCCCAGCGGCACCGCGGATGCATTGTCACCATTTCGACAAAGGAGATCTCCCATGAATCGACGAATCGGCATTCCAACGCGTCCGATCCTCTCGGTTGTGATCGCTCTTTCATTGATGAGCGGCGTCGCGAACGCGCAGACGAAGATCGCACCAGGATGGAACCTGTTCTCACCGCAGGACGATATCCAGATCGGACAGCAGTCCGCGGTGCAGGCCGAACAGCAGTTGCCCATGCTCAATGACCCCCAGGTGCAGTCGTATGTGAACCGCATCGGTCAACGGCTGGCGCAGAACGCCGGCGGACCGCAGTTCCAGTATCAATTCAAGGTCGTGAACGCATCCGACATCAACGCGTTCGCTCTTCCCGGTGGCTACGTCTATGTGAACCGAGGAGTGCTGGATCAGGCCAGAAACGAAGGCGAAGTCGCGGGCGTGATCGCGCATGAGATCTCGCACGTCGCGTTGCGTCACGGCACGCATCAGGCCTCCAAGGCCTACGCCGCCCAGGCCGGCCTCAGCATCCTCGGCGGCATTCTCGGCGGGAAAGTCGGCGGTGGCACCGCGCAGGTGCTCAATGCCGTCGGCGGCATCGGACTCAACGCGCTGTTCCTCAAGTACAGCCGCGATCTCGAGTCGCAGGCCGACATCCGCGGATCGCAGATCCTCACCGCGAGCGGTTACGCGCCGCAGGACATGATCAACTTCTTCCACACGCTCGAAAGCGTTGACGCATCGAGGAAGACGAACTGGATGTCGGACCATCCCGCGCCGCCCGATCGCGTCGCGCGGATCCAGAGGGAAGCGCAGATGCTGCACGTCTCCGCGAGTCCGACGACCGACGTCGCGCAGTTGAACCAGATCAAGGCCAGCATGTCGCGTTACGGCAAGGGGCCGACGAGCGCGCAGATCGCGCAGGGTGTGGCCTCGAGCGGACCGGCGACGGCGAACAACACGCGCGCACGAACGACGAATCGCACCGCCACCGGCTCGAGCGTCCCGACCATTCAGGTCGCCGCGCCGTCGACCACACTGCGCACCTACACCGCGCCGTCGGGCGTGTACAAGATCTCGTACCCGTCGAACTGGAGCGTGGTTCAGGAAGGCTCGACCGGAGTCACGATCGCGCCGCAGGGTGGAGTCGGCGACATCGGCGGCCGGACGGAAGTCGTCTACGGCGCGATGATCAATCACTACGACCCGTTCGGATCGTCAGGGATGACGTCCAGCCTTCGCACCAACGGCAGCAACAGCCCGTACATGGGCAACGTCACGCTGGAAACCGCCACGAGCGACCTCCTCGGGCAGATCCGGCAGCAGAGTCCTTATCTGAATACGATCAACAACTCGACGCAGCAGTTCAACGTGAGCGGCGGTCGCGCGCTTGCGACCGCGCTGCGTGGAACCGATCCGAGCACCGGCATGAACGAGCGCGTCAACGTGGTCACACGTCAGCTCGAAGACGGCCACCTCATCTACATGCTGTTCGTCACGCCCGAGCAGGACGCGAGCCGTTACGGGCCGGTCCTCCAGGCGATGGTGAACTCGCTGCAGGTGAGCGATACCGCGCGGCACTAGCCAGATCGCAGATCGCGGGTCGCGGGAGCAATCCCCGACCCGCGAATTTTTTCGGTATCATCCTCATTGTTAGCACCCGGAGGAACACATGTACGACGAGAGAATGGTCGCGCCGATGCGTCAGGAACTGACCCGGCTTGGAATCGAAGAAGCGCGTACCGTCGCCGACGTCGAGGCCGCAATCGCGCCGGGCAAGGGTACAGTTCTGGTCGTCGTCAATTCCGTCTGCGGCTGCGCCGCGGGCATGGCCCGGCCGGCGATCGCGATGGCGCTCGAGAGCGCGCGCGAGAGCAACACGGTGCCTGACAAGATGATCACAGTATTCGCAGGCAACGACCGCGAGGCGACGCAACGCGCCCGCGAGTACTTCACCGGCTTCCGCGCCTCATCGCCGTCGATCGCACTCTTCCGCGACGGTGAGATCGTGAAGATGATCGAACGCCACCAGATCGAAGGCCGCCAGCCGCACGACATCGCTTCCGACCTGGCGCAGGCGTTTGAGCGGTATTGCGCGAAAAGCGTCGCCTGAGCAGTCCGGTCCTCGCGGGCTGAAGCCCGCGGCCACACAGAAGCCCGACTAACTGTTGCGCCCCTCGTGAGTTAGCGAGCTGGCAGACTGCGTGCTCTTCCATGGCTCGTGAGACCGGAGTAAAAAATGGAAGACGTCCGCCCCTACCGAATCCGCAACGAAGAGAACGTACCCCGCATCGACGAGAGCGAGCCGCGCACCGATTGGGAGCTGGTCCCACGCGAACGTGAGAGCGACGACGACGTTCCGTTTCACATCCCGCGAGACTGATGTTTCGTTGATGTAAACGCCGTCACATGGACGGCTCACAACCGTACCGTTTGCTCACCGATCTGAGACGTCTTTCCTCCGCGGATTACGTCTCTAGAAGGTATGCGAACACTTGCGGTGGTCCTCACAGCAACGGCGCTTCTCATACCTTCCGCGCGCGCGGCCGAAGTCGTCGAGATCGGACGCCCGCGCATCGTCTTCATCAGTCCGGACGCCACGGCGAATACGTGCGGGAAGCCGTCGCGCCGCGGCTGCACGACACTGCAGACGGAGTTCCTCTGCGCATGCGCGCAAGCCGGAGACAAATGGACGCTCGCGCCGCATTTGATTGCCACAGCGACTCTGTACACGACGACGCAGGACATCATCCGCCACGAGATGGAGCACATCGCCGACATCCGCGGCTCGCTCAACGAGTATGCAGGCGCTCTGATGCTCCGTTCCTTCCACACGCAGCAGTCGTGCAGCTCGTTCGTCGATGAAGAGAAGAAGACGTTCGCGAGCACGCTGCGCAACATCCAGCGCCTCACGACCGTGAAGCGCGACGGCGTGCAGTACGCCGATCGTTGACGGTTACCGGTTACCGGTTACCGGTTGCGGGTTGCTGAAGCAGCTGGAACCGGAAATGTTGAATGTTCAATGTTGAATGTTCAATGTTGAATTCACCATTCACCATTCACCATTGAACATTCAACATTCGGTACAAATCAGCGACCCAGCGACCCAGCTACCGAATAGAGACTAACTCGATGTCGAAGACGAGCATGCCCTGCGGCTTCGACATGTCGTCCGCGTAAGCGAGCTTCGCCGGAACCCAGAAGCGCCGCTCTTCTCCCTCGGTCATCATCTGCAGTCCTTCGGTCCAGCCGGCGATCACTTTGTCGAGCGAAAATTCGGACGACTGTCCGTGCAGGATGCTGCTGTCGAAGAGACGG
>DASVHS010000587.1:0-6265 GCA_036382495.1 Thermoanaerobaculia bacterium
CGCATCCCGCTGATCGGCGGGAAGCTGCACGGACTGGCGTCGGACATGGAGCAGCTCTTCAAGCACATGATCGTCCCGGGCACCCTGTTCGAAGAGCTCGGCTTCAAATACCTCGGACCCTACGACGGACATGACCTGCAGGGTCTGATCGACATCTTCGAAGAGAACAAGGATTACGACGGCCCGATCCTGATTCACGTCATCACGAAGAAGGGGAAGGGTTACGTCCCCGCGGAAGACAAACCGATCTGGTCCCACGGCGTGACGCCGTTCGAGATCGAGACCGGGATCGTGAAGAAGTCGGACAAACCCGCGCCGCCGTCCTACACCGCTGTTTTCGCGGAAACGCTGACCGAGCTTGCGAAGACCGACCCGAAGATCGTCGCGATCACCGCGGCGATGCCGGAAGGCACCGGCCTCGACAAATTTGCGAAGACATTTCCGGAGCGGATGTTCGACGTCGGCATCGCCGAAGAGCATGCTGTGACGTTCAGCGGCGGGATGGCGACGCAGGGCATGAAGCCGATCGCCGCGATTTACTCGACGTTCCTGCAGCGCGCGTTCGATCAGGTGTTCCACGACGTCGCGATCATGGATCTGCCCGTCGTGTTCGCGCTCGATCGCGCCGGCATCGCCGGCCAGGACGGTCCGACACATCACGGCATCTACGACATGGCGTATCTGCGCGTGTTCCCGAACATGATCTGCATGGCGCCGCGCGACGAGAACGAGTTGCGGCACATGCTGAAGACGGCGTTCGAGACCGGTCATCCGACATCGCTGCGCTACCCGCGCGGCAACGGGGTCGGGGTCAAGCTCGACGCGGAGTTGGAGTCGCTCCCGGTCGGCAAGGGCGAAGTGATGCGCGAGGGCAACGCTGCGGCGATTTTTGCGATCGGTGGCGAAGTGTGGCCGGCGATGAACGCAGCGGAGATGCTCGCGAAAGAAGGAGTGAACGTCGCCGTCATCAACGGCCGTTTCATCAAGCCGCTCGACGACGAGTTGATCGCGCGCTTCTGCAAACCGAACGCGAAGATCATCACTGTCGAAGAAGGCTCGCTCGCCGGCGGATTCGGGTCGGCCGTGATGGAGCGCGTTCAGCAGCTCGGCATCGACGGCGTGAAGTTCCATCGCATCGGCATCCCGGACGAATACGTGCACCACGGCTCGCAGGACGTTCTGCGCGCGGAGTATGACCTGCACGCAGAGGGGATCGCGCGACGCGTGCGCGAGTTCCTGGCCGGTCAATATCAGGCCGACGTGCTGCCGATCGCCGTCGGCAATGGCCGCGCTTAAACAAAGGGCTGACATCGCCCTCGTCGAGCGCGGACTCGTCGACACGCGTTCCAAAGCGCAGGCGCTGATCATGGCTCGCCGCGTCATGCTCGGCGAGCAGTACGTCGACAAGCCGGGTGCGCAGGTGTCGGCCGATGACATCCTGCGCGTCGTCGAGCTCGAACATCCATGGGTCGGCCGCGGCGGGATGAAGCTCGCCCACGCGCTGCGCGAGTTCGCGATCGACGTCAACGGCAAAACCTGCGCGGATATTGGCGCATCGACCGGCGGCTTCACCGATGTAATGCTCAAGAGCGGCGCGAAAAAGGTGTACGCGATCGACGTCGGATACGGACAGCTCGATCAATCTCTACGCAACGACCCGCGCGTCATCAACCGCGAGAAAGTGAACGCGCGCTATCTCGGCGCCGAAGACTTCGAGGAACCGATCGACTTCGTCTCCATCGACGTGTCGTTCATTTCGCTGAAGCTGATTCTTCCCGCGGTCTGCGAGTTTCTCCGCGGCGACCTCGTTGCGCTGATCAAGCCGCAGTTCGAAGTCGGCAAGGCCGACGTCGGCAAGGGCGGCATCGTGCGCGATGAAACGAAACGCAAGGAAGCGGTCGACGGCATCGTTCAATTCGCGCGCGAGAACGGATTCGACGTGCGCGGCGTGATCGACAGTCCCATCAAAGGTGCGGAAGGGAACGTCGAGTACCTGATGCACGCATCACGGGCGGTATGAGCGGATGAAATCGCCGTACGCGGTGTACACCTGCTTCATCTCGAAGTTCGTCGTCAGCAGGCCGTAACTCGGCAAGGCATCGCCGGCCGTGTCGAACATCTGATACCAGAAAATTTTGCGAACGCCGAGGAGAAGGAGGTACGCGGCGAGATCGTTGAGATACGTGACTTGTCCGCTCTCTCCGTTGAAATAAGGAGCCAGTTTCTGCAATGCCGGATCACTCGGATAGCCGAATTCGGTGACCCAGATGGGCCGCGTTCCCGCCCCGCCGAACAGGAGCTGCAACTTCACGAAATTCATCCGCTTGAGCGCTTCTGCCTTCGACCCGTACATGTGAAAACTCATGATGTCGAACGCATCGCTGGTCGGGTTATCGGGATCGGTCAGGACGTTGATGAGGAAATTCGCGTCCGCGTTCGGGCCCAGCTCGAGTCCTCCGAAGATCACCGTCGCAGAAGGATCAGCGGTCTTCACCGCTTTGTGGGCGAGCGTCAGCAGTTGCGCGTACTGCGCCCCGGATCCGCACCAGGAGCCGTCGCATTTCTGACCGCTAACAGGTGTGCCGCCCACGTCGGGTGAGGTCCACACTTCCCAGTGATGAACGGAATCCTTGAAGATCGTCGCCATCGTAAGCACGTAGAAATACCAGGCGTTGTAGTCGGCGGGCGGGCAGCGTTCGCGTTGCGCGGCGCGCGTCTCGCTGGCCGGCGCCGTCGTGTTCCACGGCGTTGAATAGCCGAGGACGCCGATGATGCGCAGGTTGTCCTGTTTCGCGCGGGCGATGAGCGGATAGTACAGATTTAGATTTGTGACGCTCGGATTCGGTTGAATGGTCGACCACGTGAACGGGATGCGCACCCAGCCGATGCCGTCGGCCTGTGCGAGATCGAACGCCCGTCCGATCGGCTCGCTGTCCGGCCTCGCCGCGACATTCACAAAAACGCCGAACACGGGATCGGCTCCGGCGCGGCCGGCGATGTGGCGACGAGTCGCGGCCTGCAAAGGAGTGAGCGCCAGCAGCGCAGCAGCGATGAGCGCAACTTTCCGCATGTCCATTAGTTTAACTGCGCAGCGCCAGATAGTCGTGAAGGCCGTCACGCCACGATTCCGGACGGACGCCGGTGAGCCGCTCGTATCGTTCCGTCGAGAGAACGGAGTACGCCGGGCGGGCGGCGGGACGGGGGAAGTCGGCCGTTGTGACCGGGACGACTTCCACGCGTGCTTCGAGGTCCTCGACAATCGCGCGCGCGAAATCAAACCACGTGCATTCGTTCTCGTCCGCGTAATGCACAACGCCCCGCGCGCGTTCGTTCTGCGCCAGCCGGATGATGGCATGCGCGAGATGCGGCGTGTACGTCGGGCGCCCGCGCTGATCATCGACGACTTGGAGCGGGTTCGTCCCCTTCTTCACCTGGTTCCGGATCGCTTCGACAAAATTGTGTCCGTGAGTCCCGAACAGCCATGCCGTGCGCAGGATCAAATGTTTTTGCGCTGAGCGGGCCGCGTGCTCGCCGACGAGCTTTGACCGGCCGTATGCGGAGAGCGGCGCAGTCGCATCGTTGACCTCGTACGGCACGGTCTTTTTCCCGTCGAAGACGAAGTCGGTCGAGACCTGGATGAGCAGCGCATCGACCGTGTTGGCCGCGTCCGCGAGGAACTCGACCGCCGAGCCGTTGATCGCCGTCGCCACAGGCTCGTTCGCCTCCGCGTCATCAACGCGCGTGTATGCGGCGCAGTTGACGATCACCGACGGTCTTGTTTTCCGGACGAGCGCGGAGACGGCTTCGTGGTCCGTCACATCGAGATCGTTCTTCGCGACGCTGACGACGTCCAGGTCACGCGACTCCAGCTCGTGGCGCAGATCGGTCGCCACCATCCCCGATCCGCCGGTGATCAACCACCGCGGAGTCATTTGTTCGAGAACGTGTCGCCGGCCGTCCGCACATTCATCTTGATGCGCTCGGGCGACTTCGGAGCGATGAGATGCAGCGCAACAAATGCATACAGGATGCGGGCGTTGTTCGCGGCGGTCAGCGGTCCGATGCTGATCAGATCGATGAGCGCGTTCTTCCCGTTACAGGAATCGAGGAGGCGTTTCTCGTTGTCGTCGAGCGTCAGTTCTTCGACCTCTTGCTCGGTGCGAGTGAGGATCGTCGTCTTGTTTCCCAGCCGGGCCACCAGCGGTTTCGGATCGGGTACCCGGCGTACGCCCTGAAGAATCGCCTGCGGGATCGGGATGTCGACCTTGACGAACTCCTGCTGCTTCTGCCGGCCGGGAGTGAACGACACCGATCCGGCATCCCATGCAAACACGGACCAGACGACGTCGAGGATCTGTTCGCGCAGGGCCTCGAACAGCGGCTCGTTGGCGATCACGTTCATTTCCGTGAGGATCGTCCCCTGGCGTTTGCCCGTGCTCACCAGGCGCCGGACGCTCTCCTCGTATTGCTCCTGCGAAATTTTTCCGTCGCGCAGGAGTTTGTCGCCGAGGGAGTCGCGGACCTGGTTGGAGGTGGCGAAGATGATCTGGCCGCGATCGAGGAAGATTTCCTTCAGCTCGTTGCCGCGACGGCATTCGATCGCTCCCGGCGCCTTGTACCGGTGAATCGTGACGAGGATCTCGGGAAGAGGAGTATTCGCGATATCCGTCTGATAAACCGGCTTCGATGGCGGCGACTGCTCGTCGGGAGAAGCCATCCGGGTTGCTACGACTGGATCGAAGGTCGATTTTTATCGTCGACTGGCTTGTGAGGCTCGTTCTTGCCCTTGTTCAGGCCCTCGCGGAAGTTAGAGATGCCTTCGCCGAGACCTTTCCCCAGCTGGGGCAGCTTTCCAGCGCCGAAGATGACGATGACGATGACGAGAATCAAAAGTAGTTCCGGGACACCAAGACCGAACATGAACCCTCCAAACCGTGACTAAGACTACAACAGTTGGCAACGTAAGATGCATCCACGAAATGATCGACCTCACAGGATTGAATAAAGAGCAGCGCGAGGCGGTGACGCACGGATCCGGCCCCCTGCTCGTGCTCGCCGGTGCCGGCTCGGGCAAGACCCGCGTGATCACCTATCGCATCGCCTGGCTCATCGGTGAGCTGGGCATCCATCCGAGTCGGATCCTCGCCGTAACGTTTACAAACAAAGCGGCAAACGAGATGCTCAGCCGCGTCGAACGCCTCGTGCCGGGCATCGGCGGCCGTCCCTGGATCGGCACCTTTCACTCCACCTCCCTGCGCATGCTCCGCCGCTACGCCGACCGCCTCGGCTTCACGAAATCGTTCGCGGTGTACGACACGGCGGATCAGATGACGCTGGTGCGCCGCTGTATGCGCGAACTGAACATGAACGATGAGGCATTCCCGCCGCG
Source organism: Thermoanaerobaculia bacterium (assembly GCA_036382495.1). Lineage (GTDB taxonomy): Bacteria > Acidobacteriota > Thermoanaerobaculia > Gp7-AA8 > Gp7-AA8 > DASVHS01. The sequence goes on from DASVHS010000587.1 coordinate 5,390, forward strand.
TTCGGTCCTCTCGCGGATCTCGAACGCGAAGAACGAGCTGATCGGTCCGGCGGAGTACGAGAAAACGAATCTCGACTTCTTCGGAGCACGCGTCGCCGAGATCTACCGGCTGTATCAGAAGAAGCTTCGCGAGTACGACGCGATGGATTTCGATGACCTGATCGGACGCTACGTCGAGTTGCTGGAGAAGCACGAGGACGTGCGCAACGAAGTGCACGAGCGGTTTCAGCATCTGTTGATCGACGAGTACCAGGACACGAATCGCGCGCAGTACATGCTGATCAAGGCGCTGACCGGGAAGGAAGGCAACGTCATCGCGGTCGGCGACGAAGATCAGTCGATCTACCGGTTTCGCGGCGCGGACATCAACAACATCCTGAATTTCGAGCGCGACTTCCCCGGCGCGCGAATCATCAAGCTGGAGCAGAACTATCGCTCCACCGGCAACATCCTCGACGCCGCGACCGGAGTCGTGTCGAACAACGTCGCGCGCAAGGGCAAGAAGCTCTTCACGCAATCGGGCAGCGGCGATCCGATCCGCATCGTGACCGCCAGCAACGATCGCGAGGAAGCGCAGTTCGTCATCGGCAAGATCACGTCGCTGCAACCGCAGATGAAGTTGTCCGACTTCGCGGTGCTGTTCCGCACGAACGCGCAGTCGCGGCCGTTTGAAGAAGAGCTGCTCCGCGCAAACATGCCGTACTCGGTCGTCGGGGGCGTGAAGTTCTACGAACGCGCGGAGATCAAGGACGTGCTGTCGTATATGCGCCTGGCGATCCGTCCGTTCGACACGCCTGCGATCGAGCGCGTGATCAATGTTCCCTCGCGCGGCATCGGCGATACGACGCTCGAGGCCCTGACGGCGAAAGCGGCGGA
>DASVHS010000588.1:0-5180 GCA_036382495.1 Thermoanaerobaculia bacterium
GGCCGGCCTCGAAAACTATCTGGCGTCCTACGGCTCGTGGGTCGCCGTTCTCACCGGCGGAGTGTTCATCGTCTGCGTCCTGGCGTTCCGCCGCGGGATCGTCGGCGAGATTCGCGCGCTCGTGAAACGTTCGTTCTGATATGACAGCAAGGAGACTATGGCCGGGATGCTGGAGAAGCGCGTCGCGTTCGTCACCGGAGCCGCAAGCGGAATCGGTTTGCAGATCGCCGAAGACTTTGCACGGGAGGGGGCGAGCGTCTGCATCGCTGACCTCAACGGCAAAGCGGCGGAAACCGCCGCGACGAAAATCGGTGCTCACGCGATCGGCGTGAAGTGCGACGTCACGAGCGAGGCGCAGATCAACTCGGCGATCGATCAGGCGATCAAGTCGTTCGGCAAGATTGACATCCTCGTCAACAACGCCGGCTTGCAGTTCGTCTCCCCGCTCGAGGATTTTCCGACGGAGAAATTCGAACTGCTGCTGCGCGTGATGCTGATCGGTCCGTTCCTGGCGACGAAGCGCGTCTTCCCGATGATGAAGAAGCAGCGCTACGGCCGCATCATCAACATGGCATCGATCAATGGCCTGGTGGGATTCGCCGGCAAGGCCGCGTACAACAGCGCGAAACACGGCGCGATCGGGCTCACGAAAGTGGCCGCCCTCGAAGGTGCGCCGCACGGCATCACGGTGAACGCACTCTGCCCCGGCTACGTCGACACGGCGCTCGTCCGGAACCAGCTCGAGGACCTCGCGAAGATGCGCAACGTGCCGCTCGACAAAGTGCTCGAGGAAGTGATCTACCCGCTGGTACCGATCCGCCGCCTTCTCTCCACGTCGGAAATCTCGAACTACGCGTTGTTTCTGGCCAGCGAGAAATCCGGAGGGATCACGGGGCAGGCTGTGGTGATTGATGGCGGATACCTGGCGCAGTAGAAGATGAATTTCGAAGTTCGAAGTTCGAATGAAGAATTAAGAATCGGCCCGAGACATTCTTAATTCGAAATTCGAAATTCGAACTTCGAACTTCATCCTTTGACTTCTGTCCCCCGGCGCGCTCTTTGCTCGAGGCATATCCATCTCCTATGCCCTCAAATGATCCCCGTTTCCCATACCGCAACGAGCTCGCGATGCCGGTCATCGGCCTCGAGTCCGAGTTCAAAGTCTTCATCGACGACGAGGAAGTCACGCCGGAAGAGATCTGGCGGACGCCCTCTGCGTTCATCGACCGGCCTCTGCTGAGGCGAACGTCGAAGTCGTCGCAGTTGCCGACGGGCGGCGCCGTTTACTTCGACGGCGGTGTGATCGAAGTCGTGACGCCGGTCATCGAGATCGCGCCTCAATGCACGGCGCGCGTCGTTCGCAGTCTGTGGGAACAGATCGCATTCGTGCGCGACCACCTCGACAACTGGGAAGAGCGAACGGGTCAGGGAGTCCGACTGCAGGCATTCAGCTGTCACTTCAACGTCTCGTTCGAGCTCGGCCGCGGCGAGCGCAACAGCAATCGCACCATCCAGAAGCTCGCGTTGCTGCTCGCGCATCTGCTGCCGGTCCCGGCGATCGTCGCGGGCGCGAATCGGCAGTCGACCGGGATCGGCGTCCGTCCCCGTCGCGATCGCATCGAGATGACGTTCGACTTCACGCCGGATCCCGGTCTGATGTCGGCGACGGCGGCCCTGATCGTCGGCATCGTCCGCGACGTCATCTCCTGGCCGTCGTACCGGCTCGCGGAGCTCGAAGCGCGCGGCATCCCGATCATCCGCGGCGTCAAGCCGGCGAAACATCCGTCCCGCAACGGATGGGTGGTCCGCGATTATCACTACGCGCAGAGTCCGTACCTCGCCGATCTCGATGATCCCATCTGGGACACGAGCGACGGAAAGCATTCGCTGCGCGACATCGCGCTCGCGACCGCGCTTTCGTTCCGCGACTCGATCCGCCGCTACTCCGACCCGTTCAGCTTTCGCCTGTTGTTTTCGATTCTGCGCGGCGAGACGCTCGCGCTGCTCGATCTCGACCAGCGGCCGGCTGCATACGACGACGTCGGGCGCTCAATCCGATGGGGCGCCGTGCTGCCCGAGCTGGAGAACTTCGCATCGCTCATGTCGGAGGACGCCGAGGGTGAAACGTCGCCGCGACGACGTCGCGTGGATCTGGAGGAGCGGCTCGCACCGCCATGGCGCGGCGAACCGGCGGGCCGTCGCAGCCGCGTGCGCATGCCCCAGCGAACGGTCGACCGTCGCGATCACGACCGCCGGAAGGATCCGACCGCGTCTGCTTCGCCGCGCCTGACGCGATCGGCCTACGAGAAAGTTTTCCTGAAACTCGGCAGCGGCAAACGGCTGAAGATCGGCAACGAGATCCTGACGCCGGTCGCGGTCAAAGGCTGGTACCACTCCGTGTTCGTCAACCCGAAAGGCGAAGAGCGGATGCTGTCGATCGACGACATCCTGAACGCCGGCGCGCACTTCAAAGAATAAGAGCGCAGAGGGCAGAGCGCGGAGCGCAGGTGTCCGAGTCTGCGCTCTGCCCTCCGCGCTCTGCCCTCTGATTTCCGCCCTCTGCGCTCTATTCGTGTTGCACAAGATCTTTGGCACCACGTTCGCAGTATGCGATCGGTAGCCCCGGCTCAAGTCCGGGGACCGCTAGCGTAAAGGCGCGCCGATAATCCCGTGAGGGTCGGCGCGCTTTGTTTTTTTGTCGATTTCGGGCAGGCTCGTTCGTCTCCTCAATTGAAAGGAGAAACAACATGCCCAAATTTGCATTGATGCTTCGCGACGCCGGCTTCCCTCCCAACCTCAGCCCTACTGACCTGCAGGCCTCCCTCGTGCGCTACAAGACGTGGCTCGAGAAGGTCGGCCGCGCCGGCGGCGAAAAACTGAAGGACCGCAAAGGCCGCGTGATGAAGCGCGGATCCGTCACCGACGGCCCGTACGTCGAGTCGAAGGAAGTGATCGGCGGATTCATGATCATCGAGGCGCGCGACTACGACGACGCGGTGCGCCTCTGCGGCGATCATCCCCATCTCGACATCGGCTCGATCGAGATCCGCGAGGTCGACAACCTCGGTCGATGAGTGAGTCCGTCCACGGCATGGTCGACCATCTGTTCCGGCGCAGCGCCGGGCGGATGGTCGCCACCCTCACCCGCATCCTCGGCACGGAGCATCTGTCGCTGGCCGAGGAGGTCGTGCAGGACGCGCTGGTGTCGGCGCTGCAGAACTGGAGCATCCGCGGCGTGCCCGAAGATCCGGCCGCGTGGCTTTTCAGTGTCGCGCGCAACCGGGCCATCGATCAATTGCGTCGGTCGACCAGGCTTCGCGACAAGGAACCGCAGCTCGTCTCCGAGTTGCGTCATTCGCCGCGCGAGCAGGACAGTGGATTCGCTCACGAGCCGGCCGAGGATGAGCTGCGGATGATGTTGATGTGTTGTCATCCGTCGATTCCGGAGGAGAGCCGGATCGCGTTGACGCTGAAGACGGTCTGCGCGTTCAGCGCGGACGAGATCGCGCGCGCTTTCCTGACGAAGGGCAACACGATCGCGCAGCGGATCGTGCGCGCGAAGCGATTGATCCGCGATGAGCACATCGCGATGACGATGCCGTCGCGTGACGAGCTCGCCGCCCGACGCGAGTCCGTGCTGCAGGTTCTCTATCTGATGTTCAACGAAGGCTACAGCGCGCATGAAGGCGATGATCTCGTCCGATCCGATCTCTGTCAGGAAGCGATCCGGCTGGCGCGTGCCGTCGCCGATCATCCGGTCGTCTCGTCGCCGGCAGCACATGCACTGCTGTCGCTCATGTTGCTGCAGGCGGCGCGTCTTCCGGCCCGCGTCGATGCGACCGGTGAGCTGATCGTGCTTGCCGAGCAGGATCGGACGCGTTGGGACTCGTCGATGATCGCCGACGGCGTGCGCCATCTCGATCAATCCGCGAGTGGCGACGTCGTTACGCGCTATCACACCGAGGCCGCGATCGCGGCGTGCCACGCGTGCGCGCCGTCGTTCGAGGAGACGGACTGGCCGATGGTCGTCGAGCTGTACGACGAATTGCTGGACGCGAATCCGTCGCCGGTCGTCGCACTGAATCGCGCAATCGCGATCGCGATGGCCGACGGAGCCGAAGCGGGAATCGCGGTCGTCGAAGGAATCGCTTCCGACGCCACCCTCCGCGACTACCTCCCCCTCGCCACCACCCTCGGCGAACTCTCGCTGCGCGCCGGCGACCGCACGCGTGCCGCCGCGCACTTCGCGCGAGCGCTGGAATTGCCGTCGACGACGCCTGAGAAGCGCTTCCTGCTGCGTAAACTGCGTCAGTGCGACTTGACGCGGTAGGTGCCGCGCCCAAATCGACGGATGAGCGTGGCCCTGGAGACTCATCTGTCCACCGCCCGAGTAGCGTGGACGGCATAGGTTAGACTGTATTACGCTTACCAGCATCGATAAGACGGGACGGGTAACGATATGGCACGGACGCGAGTATCAACAAAATATCAAGTCGTGATTCCCAAGGAAATCCGGAAGGAAGTTGGAATCCGACCAGGCCAGGAACTGCAGGTGGTTGCGAAGGGCGGAACGATCACGTTGCTCCCGGACAGAACGATTGCTTCGATGCGCGGATTCGTTAAAGGCATTCGCACGAAGGGATTTCGGGAGAAGAAGGGTCGGGTGTGATTGTCCTGGACTCTTCAGGCTGGCTTGAGTTCTTTGGCGATGGACAGTTCGCGGATGAATATGCAGCCCGACTGAAGCAACCAGCCCAAATCCTGACCCCGACCGTTGCACTGTATGAGGTTTACAAGTGGATCAAGCGCGAGCGAAGCGAGGAGGACGCGCTTGCTGCCGTCGCGACGATGCAGAAAACACGCGTCGTACCGTTGAGCGACGAGATCGCGTTGGCGGCTGCAGATCTGAGCCTGGCCAGCCGGCTGGCTATGGCAGACGCCATCATGTTGGCCACCGCGAGAGCCAACAACGCCGAGCTGTTGACCAGTGATTCGGATTTTGCGGGGATACCCGGCGTAACCGTCTTCGCGAAAAGATAGTTGCTGGCCCCAACGCCTCAACGCGGAGACCGCGCGGATTCTATGACGAAAAAAGTTCTTCTGTGTGGCGGCGGGCTTCAGCCCGCAGACGTGGCTTCAATCCGCAGTTGCGGGCTAAAGCCCGCGGCCACACAGAACCT
>DASVHS010000589.1:0-3243 GCA_036382495.1 Thermoanaerobaculia bacterium
CGCACCGACATCTTCGCGCTCGGCACGATCATCTACGAGATGCTCACGGGAAATCGCGCGTTCAAACGCGGCTCGTCGATCGAGACACTCAGCGCCATCCTGAAGGAGGAGCCGCCGGAACTGCTGACGGTCAATCCGAACATCCCCGGACCGCTCGAACGGCTCGTGCGCCGCTGCCTCGAAAAGGACCGCGAGGAACGGTTTCAGTCCGCGCGCGATCTCGCGTTCAACCTCGAGACGATGACGAATTTCTCGTCGCACGGAACGATGTCGGGTGTCGCCGCGCCGCAGGTACCACTTCCGTCGCAGGCGCACATCCCGATCGCGAGCACATCGCCGACGGTACGCACGCAGACGAAGACACTCAATCGTCCGATCCGCACGACGCAGACGGCGGTCCAGACTCCTTTGCCCGCGGACGTCGAACAACAACCGAGGCCCGAGGTCCGAGGGCCGCGAACTGCAGTTCAGCCCAGGCCCAAACCGCGCGTCTCGCCACGACTGATCGCGATTCTGTTCATCGTCGCCATCGCCGGAGCTGCGTTCGGCGGCTGGTACATCGCGCATCGCATGTCCGCGGCGAAGCAGGAAGTGCTCTTCCGGCGCGTCACGTTCCGGCGCGGCGAAGTTCGCAGCGCGCGTTTCTCGGCCGACGGCGACACGATCATCTACAGCGCCGCGTGGGAAGGACAACCCGCCGAAATCTTCGTCGCCAGCCGGCAGAGTCCCGAAGCCCGTCCCCTCGGCGTCGCCGATGCGGACGTCCTCGCGGTCTCGAAGTCGACCGAGCTGGCGATCCTGCTGCGCCGCGATCGCCTGACCGGACGCGGCACGCTCGCACGCGTTCCACTCGCCGGCGGCATGCCTCGCGAGATCGCGAACGACGTTCTGCAGGCGGACTGGTCGCCCGACGGATCCCAACTCGCGATCATTCGCGTCGCCAACAACAAATTCAGGGTCGAGTATCCGCTCGGAACCGTGAAGTACGAGACGCCGCACGACATCCGCGATCTGCGCGTTTCCCCGGACGGAACCAAAGTCGCATTCATCGATCCGTACGGCGATCAGAACGACGTCGTCGTCGTCGGCAGCGGACAACCCGATCCGATCGCACGGGGCTGGTCGCATGGCGCGACCGGTCTGGCGTGGGCGCCGGACGGAAAAGAAATCTGGATCACGGGAACCGACAGCGGTGCGCCGCCGTCGCTGTTCGCCGTGCCGATTGAAGGAGAGCCGCGACTCGTCAGCCGCCTGACCGGCTCGATGAAACTCTTTGATATCTCGTCCGCGGGCCGCGTGCTGCTCGCGAACGGGATGTGGAGAGCGGGACTGCTCTATCACGGACCGAACGATGCGAGCGAACGTGATATGTCGTGGCTCGACTGGTCGATCCTGGCCGACCTATCCGAGGATGGCCGGAGCATTCTGTTCAATGAGACGCGGGAGGGTGGTGGCCGCGCCAGCGCGATCTACCTGCGTCGCGTCGATTCTCCAGCGCCGGTCCACATCGGCGAAGGCTACGGCGACGCGCTGTCGCCCGACGGCAAATGGATCCTCGCGCACAACGGATTGAAGCTCATGCTGCTGCCGGCCGGACCCGGCGAAGCCCGCGAGCTCAAGCTCGCCGGCAACTTCGACCACGGCGCCCAGTGGCTGCCCGACAGCAAGCACGTCGTCATCGGCGGCGCGCTTCCGAAAGCCGGCTATCGGCTGCTGCTCATCGACACGCTCGACGAATCGGTTCTGCCGCTCACGCCGGAGAACATCTGGGCGAACACGATCCGGCCATTTGCGATCTCGGCCGACACGCGTTACGTCGCAGGCATGACCGCGGAAGAGACGGTTGCGTTGTACTCGATGGACGGCAGTGGAACGCCGAAGCCAGTCGCGGGAATCGAGAAGGGCGAAGTTCCGATCGCGTGGTCGCCGGACAATTCGGCGATTTACGTCTATCGGCCGACGGCCGTTCCGGCGCGCGTGTACAAAGTGACACTGGCAACCGGTGCCCGCGAGCTGTGGAAGGAGTTCGTATCGGCGGATCCGGCGGGCGTGTACAAGATCGCGCCGGTTTTCATGACACGAGATGCGACCACGTACGCGTACAACGCACTGCGCTCGACGAGCGATTTGTACGTGGCCGAAGGTTTGCGTTAGGCCCGCCGCGTGAGGACAGCCGTCATCGTCGTCGCGGCGATCATCGCCGGAGCCATCAACTCGATCGCCGGGGGCGGAACGCTCATCTCGTTTCCGGCGCTGATGTGGGTTGGCCTTAATCCGATTGTCGCGAACGCGACGAACACCGTGGCGCTGTGGCCGGCGTCGTTCGCAGGGATGGTCGGATTTCGACGCGAGCTTTCCACGATCCCGCGCTGGCTCCTCCTGCTGACGATCCCCTCGGTCCTCGGCGCAGCCCTCGGCGCATGGCTGCTGCTGCGGACGCCCGCAAAGACATTTCAGCAGATCGTGCCGCTGCTCATTCTCACGGCCACTTTGCTTCTCGCCGGCCAGGAGTTCATCTCGCGACGGCTGGGCGGAGTGGCACGCGCGCACGAACATCCGACGGTGGGCTGGGTGACGTTCGTCTTCGTGTTCCAGTTTCTCGTCGCGACTTACGGTGGCTATTTCGGCGCCGGCATGGGCATCCTGATGCTCGCCGCGCTTGGATTCATCGGCCTGACCGATCTGCATCAGATGAACGGATTGAAGAATCTGCTCGCGATCTGCATCAACGGCGTAGCGGCGATCTACTTCGCGATCTCCGGCGCCGTCGAGTGGCACGACGGAATCATCATGGCGATCTCGGGCATCGCCGGCGGCTACTTCGGCGCGCGCATCGCGCGAAAGCTGGGACGGAAATTCGTGCGCGGGTTCGTGGTGGCGATCGGACTGATCATGACGGTGGCGCTGTTTTTCAAACGATAAACAAGGCGCTTCTTCTGTGTGGCTGCGGGCTTCAGCCCGCACTTCGCGGCAACCCCGCGGGCTGAAGCCCGCGGCCACACAGAATCCCGACTACTTCACCCACTTCTCCATAAACTCAACGTTCCTCCGCCCGACATCGAGCCGCAGCTTCGGCTCGCGCGGGGTGTGACCGGATCGCGGGTACGTCACCATCGTCACGTTCGCGTGGAGCTCGTCGAGCATTCGATAGAGCATCGTGCCCTGCGACGGCGGGACGCGCTCGTCCATTTCTCCCTGCTGAATGAGGATCGGCGTCTTCGTCGCGCGGAGATGCCAGAGCGG
>DASVHS010000590.1:0-1682 GCA_036382495.1 Thermoanaerobaculia bacterium
CGCATGAAAGTCCGACACACCCATCAGCGTGAACAACTTCGCGGCAGCGATGAACAGCGGAAACCCGGGCGGATGGGGGTGATGCAGCGCCACGTCGTAATGACGAAGCGCAAGCGAGAACAGAATCTCGTCCCAGTCCCAGGGCGAACGCGCCAGACCCCACACGCGAGTTGCCGCCGTGATCAGCGTGGCGATCAGCAGCGCGCGCTTCTCGCTCGCACTCATCGGATCGGGCGCCGCGAGAAGATCGATCACGGCGTTCCAGCCGGACCCCAGGAATACGAGGTCAGATCGAGTCCGAGATCGCGGGCGTCGGGGGTGATGCCTTCTTTGGCGGGGTTGAGGACCTTGTCCATCGAGATCACGAGCTGGTTCCAGGTGTCGGCGCGCGCGGGCACGAGCCAGCTTTTCGTCATCGACGGCGTCGAGCAGACAAACCGATCGACGAGGACACCGTTGACGCGAATCTCAATGGCCGGTTTGCGTGGCGCCAGTTCCATCGGGATGTCGAAGCCAAGCGTCAGCCGCGCGGTTCCGGCAACGGGCGGAAGGAGTGTCTCGGAACGGCCAGACATCCATCGCCACGAGGAAAGTCCTTCGCTTTCGCCGCCATACCAGCCTTTTCCGAATCGGAATACGTCAGTCACCGGCACGATGGACACTTCGAAGTAACGCTGCCGCGCGATGTTGAAGAGGTGACCGCGGTCGCGAACGAAATTGTGACCGCCGATCGCCCCGCTCGACCCTTCGGTGACGAACCAATCGGACACGCGGTAAGCCCGAACCGGTAACTCCCTCGGATCCTCGATGAGATTCACGTCATGGTCGCCGAGCATGTAATCGGAGAACGGCTGCATGCTCGTCTGCACGAACAACGGCGTCGTCCGCGGAACGTTGGTGCGAATCCACTGCATCGCGACAACAGGAGGCGAAATGGTGGAGCGCGCGTCGCGCAACGCCGGCAGCGTCCACCAGACCAGTCTTGCGATCGCGGCACCGACGAACGCGGTATCGATGAGCGCACTGATCGGGGAGCGACCCAGCAATGCCTCGAGTCCATCGACAGCCAGAATCGCGTACATCGCCACGTAGCCGATCGAATAACGCGAGATGCTGTTCGTGTCGAGCATGAACCATCCGATGACATTGAACGGCAGGAACATCGCCACCAGGATCCAGACGCCCGGCGTTCTTCGAACGAACGAGGCGATCACGGAGATCAGCGCAAGCGCCGAAATCGCGACCGTGATGTGACCGCCGGGAATCGCACGCATAAAGAAATCGGGGAACAGCGACAGCACCGGTGGCCGCGCGGGATTGAGGAACGAGTCGACGGTGCGTACGTAGTCGCGAAGCTTTGCGTTCATCTCCACGTAGCCCTCGACGCTGTGTGACGCCAATGCCGCGCCGCCGTAGCTCACCGCGAGCACGGCGATGCCGATCGCGCTCGCGGTGAATACATCCTTCGCGCGTTTCTCCTTCACGCGACACCACGACGCGATGAGTGCGGGCGCGCACCCCACGACGAGGGCCTGCGGGCGGATCGCCGCGGCAAGTCCGAGGAGTAACGCACCGGCGAAGTAGCTGTTGCGATGGCGGCAACTGCGCAGGAGTGTCGTGGACGCGGCGATGAGCAGCGCCAGTCCGGGGATGTCGCTGAACGCCGTGCCGCCGAAGAACCA
>DASVHS010000591.1:0-2133 GCA_036382495.1 Thermoanaerobaculia bacterium
CGCATGAAAGTCCGACACACCCATCAGCGTGAACAACTTCGCGGCAGCGATGAACAGCGGAAACCCGGGCGGATGGGGGTGATGCAGCGCCACGTCGTAATGACGAAGCGCAAGCGAGAACAGAATCTCGTCCCAGTCCCACGGCGAACGCGCCAGACCCCACACGCGAGTTGCGGCCGTGATCAGCGTGGCGATCAGCAGCGCGCGCTTCTCGCTCGCCGTCATCGGATCGGGCGCCGCGAGAAGATCGATCACGGCGTTCCAGCCGGACCCCAGGAGTACGACGTCAGATCGAGTCCGAGATCGCGGGCGTCGGGCGTGATGCCTTCCTTGGCGGGGTTGAGGACCTTGTCCATCGAGATCACGAGCTGGTTCCACGCATCGGCGCGCGCCGGCACGAGCCAGCTCTTCGTCATTGACGGAGTCGAGCAGACAAACCGATCGACGATGACCCCGTTCAGCTGGATCTCGATTGTCGGATGTCGCGACACCATCTCTGAAGGGATGTCGAAACCCATCGTCAGGCGCGCGTTGCCCACGATAGGCGGCAGCAGGGTTTTGGAATGACCCGACATCCATCGCCAGGAGCTGAGTCCAACGTTTTCGCCGCCGTACCAGCCCGCGCCAAATCGGAACACGCTCGTCATCGGCACGACGGAGGCTTCGAAGTACCGCTGTCGCGCAATGTCGAACAGATGGCCGCGGTCGCGCACGAAGTTGTGAGCGCCGACAACCGCGCTCGAGCCTTCCGATACGAACCAGTCGGATGCGCTGACGGGACGCTGCGGCAACTCCGAAGGGTCTTCGATCAAAGTCACGTCATGATCGCGAAGCATATAGTCGGAAAAAGGTTGCATGTTGGTCCGCACATAGAGCCTGCCCGATCGTGGAACGTTCGCATGAATCCATTCCATCGCCGCAAAGGGCGGTGAGACCGTGTGCCGCGTATCACGCAACGCGGGCAGCGTCCACCAGAACAGCGACGCGATCGAAGCGATGACGAGCATCGCCTCCAGCGCCGCCACGGCCAGCAAAGATCTCTGGCGGGTCACGACGAGCAACAACGCATCGATTCCGTCGACGGCGAGGATCGCGTACATCGCCGCGTATCCGACCGAATAGCGGGAAATACTGTTCGTATCGAGCATGAACCAGCCGATGATGTTGAACGGCAGAAACATCGCCACGAGAATCCACACTCGGGGCGTTCGGCGGAGCAGCGAAGCGATGATCGAGGTCGCCGCCAGCGCGGAGATGGCCACGGGGATATGGCCGCCGGGAATCGCGTGTACGAAGAAATCCGGAAAGAGCGAAATGACGGGTGGCCGGCCGGGATTGAGGAACGAGTCGACGTTGCGCACGTACTGGCGAAGCATTCCGTTCATTTCGATATAGCCTTCGACGGACTGTGACGCCAATGCTGCGCCGCCGTAGCTGACCGCGAGCACGGCGATGCCGATCGCGCTCGCGGTGAACACGTCCTTCGCACGCTTCTCCTTCACGCGGCACCACGAGGCGATGAGTGCGGGCGCGCACCCCACGACGAGGGCCTGCGGGCGGATCGCCGCGGCGAGACCGAGAAGTAATGCGCCGGCGAAGTAGCTGTTGCGATGGCGGCAACTGCGCAGGAGTGTCGCGGACGCGGCGATGAGCAGCGCCAGTCCGGGGATGTCGCTGAACGCCGTGCCGCCGAAGAACCAGACATTCGGGAAAAACACGAACAGCAAGGAGCCGAGGAATGCGGTGCGGAACGGGAAGCGAAGCTCGCGGGCGAGCCAGAACAGCAGCGGGAACAGCGTCACCGCCGCGATCGTCGTGATGGCCTGCAACGAATGAAAGTCGGAGTGGACGAAGACTCGGATGAGTTTCGCGAGTGCGATGTAAAGCGGGAAGCCGGGTGGATGGGGGTGATGCAGGACGACGTCGTAATTGCCGACGGCGATCGAGAACAACGCCTCGTCCCAGTCCCACAACGACCGCGAGCGCGCCCACACCCGCGTCAGCGCCACCACCACGGCCGTGAGCCCCACCAGCCGGCGCTGCAGCCCCGTCAGCGCAGGTGGTGGTGTTCGAAGGAGTTCCAAAGGGGCACCATTCTCGCAAAATCGCCCGCAGCATGCCCAAAGGTGGCGT
>DASVHS010000592.1:0-4420 GCA_036382495.1 Thermoanaerobaculia bacterium
CTAGACGCGGCGGCGACTGATCTCTCCGCGATGGCTGGCCTGACGGGGATCAAAGCCGCCACGTTCCGGAGTGAATGCCGGAGTTGCTGGCTATCCGAAGGCGCTCAAAATCAGTAGCCTGTCACGATGAAAACCGGAAGCACGATGAACATGCCAATCCCAAGTTTCACGCCGTCCATAATCGTTAACTGCTGGTTTTCGCGAAGCTGATCAAGTCGCTGAACCACAGAAGCCGTGTCGGCTGAGTTTTCGTCGTTCATCTTGTGCGGGCGATACCGGCGCCGGCGATGGACCGTCGTCACACGATCAACGCAACGACTGGGGCGATCCGATCACGCCTGCCGATCTGACGGCCGGACATTTCAAGTGCGGCGGAACACCGGCCGACATCTACCGCGTCTTCATGACAGGGTTGAACGGCGCACCGATGCCGTCCTACGTCGACTCGATCAAGCCCGATGAAGCGTGGCAACTCGTTCACTTCATCGAGAGTCTGAACACGACGAAGCAGTCGCCCCAGTTCGGAGCCGAGGGTCGTCCGATCCACTGATTGCGATCGCGCGCGCCGGTCACTCGACCGGCGCGCAAGCCCTGAAGTCGGCCGGTCCGCTGGCCAACAGGTAGAATCTTCAAACGACAATCCTGAAGGTTCCTGTCCACTCGCGCCTTCGGCTGCGTGCAGTGGCTTTGCTGGCGGCATGCTCTTTCGCTTGTGGCGGACCGGCGAAACAACCGCACACGGGCGAAGTCCCTGTTCGAAAAGCACGCGTGGCGATCGTCCTCTGCAAGTACGCGGATCAATCTCTCGAGACGCGTCCGCGGAGTTTCTATCAGGACTATTACACGCGATTCGGAACCGGTGGCCTCGCTGACTACTGGCGCGACGTCACATTCGGCGCGCTCGACCTGACCCGCTCCGAAGTGTTCGGCTGGTTCACGATGACGCACAAGAGCAGCGAAGTGAAGGCGCTGGTGTTTCCCGGCGGGCGGAACACGCTCGTGCAATGGGGAAGAGACACCGCGGCGGCCAATGGCGTCGATCTGTCGAAGTTCGACGCCGTCCTTATTGTTCAGAACTGGGGACCGGACCATGGTGCAGCCGGCAACGGCATCGTGATCGTCGATCACAACCCCGCCTACGTCGAGTCGACGTTCATCGCTCATGAGATGGGACACATGTTCGGACTGGGCCATTCGTTTGGCGAGAACGTTTCTCCCTGTATCAGCGGAAACGGAGAGTACTGCGACGCCTGGGACATCATGAGTGCGGCGAACGTGTTCCTGTACAACGACAACTTTCAGGGAGTGAACGGCACGTTCGGGCCGGGTCTCAACGCCTTCGACGTGAAGGCCCTCGGCGGCTTGCCACCGGAACGCCTTGTATCTATTGATAAGCCCGACTTCAGCAGCACGATCGCGCTCGCGCCGCTCAACCAGCCACTGCAGCCGGGAAGCCGCTATGCGGTCGAGATCACCGCGGCAGCTGGCTCCCCGCCGCGTGAAAGCGGATCGACCTACACGATCGAGTACCGGCACAAGGCCGGATGGGACCGGGGTCTTCCTTCGGACGCCATCCTCGTCCACGAAGTGAAAGAAGGACGTTCCTACCTGAAACCGACGGTGAACAACTCCAGCCTCCTGGCCGGTCAACGCTACGCGACAGATCTTCCGAAGGTTTACATCGAGGTCGTCTCGATCGATCCCGATTCCCAAAAAGCGACGGTGCGAGTCTGGGACGTTCCGGAGGATTCATTACGGCGCGACGAATCCGATCAGAAGCTCTATCTGATCGACATCGGAAGAAAGCGTCTCGTGGCATCGGGGACAGCGCTTCGTCGCCTCGGTCGCAAGTTTCGAGACGTCCGCAGTGTGCCCGGCGGCGGCCTCTCCGACATTCCTGACGGGGAGCCGGTGAATTGATAGTGTCGTAATATCCCGCGACCGGACGGAGGTGATCATGCTTTCCATGAAGCGTAAAACCATCACTGTTGTCATCGCGGCGCTCACCAGTCTCACAGGGGTTGCCTTCGCCGCAAGCGACCTCACTGACATCAGGACCGAAATCACAAAACGTCACGACGAAGCCGTGAAGCGGCTGCAGGACTGGATCGCGCTGCCTTCGATCGCTGCGGAAAACCTCAACTACCCGGCCGGCGCGGAGTACATGGCGAAGCTCGCGCGTGACGCGGGTTTCCAGCAGGTCACGGTCATCAACACGGACGGCAAGCCTGGTGTCTTTGCGACGCTCGATGCCGGCGCGGCGAAAACGATCGGGCTCTACTTCATGTACGACGTGAAGCAGTTCGATCCGACCGAATGGACATCGCCGCCGCTCGAGGCCCGTCTCGTCGACAAGCCTGGTCTCGGCAAGGCGATCGTCGGTCGCGGCGCGGTCAATCAGAAAGGACCGGAAGCGGCGTTTCTCGCGGCGCTGTATGCGATTCGCGGCGCGGGCAGGAAGATGCCTGTGAACCTCGTGATGGTCGCCGAGGGTGAGGAAGAGATCGGATCGCCGCACATCGGTCAGCTCGTACATCGACCCGAAGTCGAGGCAGCGCTCCGGAAAACCGGCGGCGTGTTCATGCCTGCGGCCGAGCAGGACCTCAGCGGCGTCGTCACCGTGAGCCTCGGCGCGAAGGGCGTGGCCGAGCTCGAGCTCGTGTCGAGCGGCGAGAAATGGGGACGCGGTCCGGCGAAAGACATCCACTCATCACTCAAGGCGATGGTCGACAGCCCGGCGTGGCATCTCGTGAAAGCGCTCGATACGCTCGTGTCGGCTGACGGGAACACGATCACGGTCGATGACTATCCGAAACCGCGGCCACTCAGCGCTGAAGAGAAAGCGATGATCGACGCGGCAGCGAAGCGCGGCAGCGAGGCGACGTCGAAGAAGCAGTACAGCGTGCAGCACTGGATCGACGATCTGCCCTGGGAGCAGGCGAACGAACGGCTCGAGTCACAGCCGACGATCAATATCGAAGGTCTCGTGGGCGGCTACACCGGACCCGGCGGTAAGACAGTTCTTCCGCATCGTGCCGTGGCGAAGATCGACATGCGGCTCGTGCCCGACATGAAACTGGCGGGCGCCGTCGCAGCGCTCAAAGCGCATCTCGCTAAGCGCGGCTTCGGCGATATCGAAGTGAACGTGACCGGCGGATACGATCCGACGAGCACGCCGGCGAGCGCGCCGCTCATCCAGACGCAGATCGCGGTGTTGAAACGCGCAGGAATCGATCCGGTGCTCTGGCCACGCAACGCCGGCTCGTATCCCGGTTACGTATTCACGAGCGAGCCGCTCCATCTCGCGGCCGGCCACTTCGGCCTCGGCCACGGCAGCGGTGCGCACGCGCCCGACGAGTACTACGTGATCGAGTCGGTGAACCCGAGCGTGCAGGGCCTCGACGGCGCGGTGATGTCGTTCGTCGAGTACCTGTACGAATTGGCGAAGTAGGCCTCTTGGCCTCAGGTCTCCAGCAAGTCCACGCGAACAGCCGGTGCCCGGCTACCGGCTACCGGGCACCAGCTGTCATCGACGGACTACTTCGCAGCGGGCTTCCTCAACTGGCACGCATCGATGATCTTCGTCGGGTCGACGGCATCGTTGTCGACCTGCTCCTCGACAACCTTGCCGTCCTTGTCGATGAGAAACGTCGCTCGTCGTGCTGACACGATCGTCGCTCCGCCGATGTGGTACTCCTTATCCAGTCCGTAGGTCTTGATCGCTTTCGCATCCATGTCCCCCAGCAGCGGGAACGTAATGCCGTTCTGCGTGGCGAACGCGTGATTCGAGAAAGGGCTGTCGACGCTCACACCCAGGACCTGGGTGTCTGCGCCTTCCAGTTTGCCGAGGCTGGCCTGGAAGGCTTTCATTTCCTGCGTTCACCCACCGGTGAAAGCGAAAACGAAAAACGCGAGCGCGACGCTCTTCTTTCCCTTGAAGTCATGCAGCGACACGGGCTTGACGCCCTTGCCGTCGTACTCGAGCAACGTAAAGTCCGGCGCAACGTCGCCGACTTTGATCTTGACCGGATCCGGCTCTTTCTTCTTCTCCTGCCCGAACGCGGGAACGCCCGCGACCGACAGTACGACCAATAGAAGCAACGCTGTAACTCTGTTGCGCATCCATCCTCCTATGCCACGAAGCTCGATCATACATAATGAAACGTCAATGGCCGACGATCCGCAGGAGAAGGTGCCGACTTCGTCGATCGTCATGAAGGCGATCGATGCGAAGACCTTCAGCGAGCTGCAGGCCTTCGTGAAGGATCTGGAGAGCCGCCCCGTCGAGCGCGTGCTGCGCGATATCGCCGACCTTGTGAAACCGTCGGAGTCAAAAGCGCAGATCGTCTCGTACGTCATCGCGACGAAATTCCGTAGCGCAAACGCCGAGGAGCGCCGAAGTATCGTCGCGAGTCTCGAT
>DASVHS010000593.1:0-5160 GCA_036382495.1 Thermoanaerobaculia bacterium
GTGATGCAGTTGAGACTCTTGTCGAATGTCGTCTTGCCGACGGAGTCGTAGACGACGTTCACGCCCGCGCCGTTCGTCAGCTTCATCACTTCCGCTTCGAAGTCCGTGGTCGTGTAATCGATCGCGACATCGGCGCCGTGGCCGCGCACGATATCGAGTTTCTTCGTCGACGCGGTGCCGAACACGCGTGCGCCACGCTGCTTCGCCATCTGCACGATCAGTCCGCCGGCACCACCCGCGGCGGCGTGAACGAGCGCGGTGTGTCCCTTGTGCAGATCGAATGTGCTCGTGACGAGGTAATGCGCGGTCATGCCCTGAAGCATCGCAGCGGCAGCGATGCGTGTGTCGATCGACTTCGGGATGGAAACGAGTTTGTCAGCCGGGACGATTGTGTATTCGGCGTATGCACCGCGCACCATCGCGTACGCGACGCGATCACCTTTTCTGAATTCGGTGACTCCGTCGCCAACCGCTTCGACGACACCGGCCGCTTCGCTGCCGGGCGTCAACGGCAGCGGGAGAGGGTACAAACCGGTACGATGATAGACGTCGATGAAGTTGACACCGATCGCTTCGACGTGGACGAGCACCTGGCCGGCGCCCGGTTTCGGCCTCTCGACTTCGACGAATTCGAGCACCTCGGGACCGCCTGTTTTGGATACCCGGATCGCATGCATGGCAGGGTCGCGGATTGTAGCGAATTTTCCGTTCTGTACTCATTCGGACAGTTTCAAACGTCAAGTGGTAGAAAGATTGCTGGCACGCGCCTATGGCTCAGCGGAAAATTGACACCGACGACCCGGTCGAACCGGCGCTGCGCGAGGCGCCTGTCGTCGTACCCGCACGCAATCCCCGACGAACTCGGAACATCTTCATCGTCGTTATCGCGATCATCGCCATCCTCATTTTTGTTCTGATCCGCCATCGCGCCAGCGTTCAGCAGGCGGGCCAGGCAGCAGGAGCGGCTGGGGGAAAGGATCGGGCGGTTCCTGTCGCGGTCGTGGCCGTCCAGATGCAGGACGTTCCGGTCTATTTCGATGGACTCGGCAACGTGAATGCGCTGAACACGGTCACGGTCAAGCCGCGGATCGACGGTCAGCTGCTGCAGTTCGATTTCCGCGAGGGACAGGTCGTGCACGCCGGTCAGGAGATCGCGCTCATCGATCCGCGGCCATCGGAGGCGGCGCTGGCCCAGGCGCAGGCGACCGAATTCAAGGATCAGGCGGCACTCGAGAACGCGCGCCGCGACCTCGCGCGCTACAACGATCTGTACAAGGCCGGCGTGATTCCTCAGCAGCAATATGACACGCAGATCTCGCAGGTCCGCGTCGACGAAGGCGCGGTCAAGTCGGATGCCGCGCTCGTGCTGAGCGCGCAGCTCAACGTCAGTTACTGCCACATCAAGGCGCCGATCACCGGCACGGTCGGCATCCGCTTCGTCGATCCCGGCAACATGGTTCACGCGTCGGACGCGAACGGACTGCTCGTGATCACGCAGATCCAGCCGATCGCCGTGTTGTTCACTCTGCCGGAGGATCAGCTTCCGTCAGTGACGCAGCACATGCGAGCAGGCGCGCTTCCGGTCGAAGCGTGGAACCGTGACCTGACTCAGAAAATCGCGGTCGGACGTCTGCTCACGGTCGACAACCAGATCGATCCGAACACAGGCACGGTTCGCGCGAAAGCGATTTTCGACAACTCCGACGGCGCCCTTTTCCCGAATCAATTCGTCAATGCGCGACTGCAGGTTGAGATCCGCCACGGCGCGCTGACGGTTCCGGCGGCGGCTGTTCAACACGGCGCTCAGGGCAATTACGTTTACGTCGTTCAGCCGGACAAGACAGTCGAGATGCGGCCGGTGCAGGTCGTGCTCACGGAAGGCACGACGGACGTCGTCAGCGGTGTGAACGCCGGCGATCAGGTCGTGACCGACGGTGCTGACAAGCTGCAGCCAAAGGGCAAGGTCGAGATCAGCGGAGCGGGCACCCGTGGTGCGGGCGGCGGAGCCGGGCGCGGTGGCGCCGGCGCTGGCGGCGCAAAAGGCGGAGCCGCTCGCAAAGGAGCTGGTGGCGGAGGCTCGCAAGGCCCGCAGTCGTGAATCCTTCCCGGATCTTCATTCTGCGGCCGGTCGCGACGTCACTTCTGATGGTCGCGATCCTCCTGGCGGGTATCGTCTCGTATCGTCAGCTTCCCGTTTCCGCGCTGCCCCAGGTCGATTATCCGACGATCCAGGTCCTCACGTTCTATCCCGGCGCGAGTGCCGAGGTGATGACGTCGTCGGTGACAGCGCCGATGGAGCGGCAGTTCGGACAGATCCCCGGACTGAATCAGATGAGCTCCACGAGCTCGTTCGGCGGATCGCTGATCACGCTGCAGTTCGATCTCAAGCAGGACATCGACATCGCCGAACAGGAAGTGCAGGCCGCGATCAATGCGTCGGCGAGCTTCCTTCCGCGTGATCTGCCGAATCCGCCGATCTACAGCAAGGTGAATCCGGCCGATACGCCGATCCTGACTCTCGCGCTGACATCGAAAGAGCTGCCGCTCAGCAAGGTCGAGGATCTCGCCGACACGACGTTTGCGCAGAAAATCTCCCAGCTTCAGGGCGTCGGCCTCGTCACGATCAGCGGCGGGCAGAAGCCGGCCGTGCGGGTTCAGGCGAATCCATCGGCGCTGGCCTCGTACGGGCTGAGTCTCGAAGACCTGCGCAGCGGTCTTGCCGCCGCGAACACCGATCAGGCAAAGGGCAACCTGCAGGGTCCCCAGCAAGCCTTCAGCATCGGCGCGAACGATCAGATCTACACGAGCAACGATTACAAGCCGGTCATCATCGCGTATCGGAACGGCGCGCCGATTCGCGTCAGCGATGTCGCGCGCGTGATCGATGGCGTCGAGGACGCGCAGAAGGCGGCGTGGGCGAACAAGACACCCGCCGTAATCGTGAACGTCCAGCGGCAGCCGGGCGCGAACATCATCAACGTCGTCGACCGCATCAGGGCGCTTCTCCCGCAACTGACTTCGAGTCTGCCGCCCACGGTGAAAGTCACCGTTCTTACGGACCGCACCGTCACGATCCGCGCCTCGGTTCACGACGTCGAGTTCGAGTTGCTCCTGACGATTCTT
Organism: Thermoanaerobaculia bacterium; assembly: GCA_036382495.1. Classification (GTDB taxonomy): domain Bacteria; phylum Acidobacteriota; class Thermoanaerobaculia; order Gp7-AA8; family Gp7-AA8; genus DASVHS01. Next base: position 3,124 of record DASVHS010000593.1, read on the forward strand.
CTCGTCGTGCTCGTGATTTTCCTTTTCCTCCGCCGCTTGTCGGCGACGGTGATTCCGAGCGTCGCCGTCCCCCTCTCCATCGTCGGCACCTTCGGCGTCATGTACCTCCTCGGCTACTCGCTCGACAACCTGTCGTTGATGGCGTTGACGATCTCGACCGGCTTCGTCGTCGACGACGCAATCGTGATGATCGAGAACATCACGCGTTACATCGAGCAAGGCGAGTCGCCGCTCGAGGCGGCACTCAAAGGATCGAAGCAGATCGGCTTCACGATCGTGTCGTTGACGGTCTCCTTGATCGCCGTCCTGATTCCGCTCCTGTTCATGGGCGACATCGTCGGGCGTCTGTTCCGCGAGTTTGCAGTCACGCTCAGCGTCACGATCCTCGTCTCCGCGGTCGTCTCGCTGACGCTCACGCCGATGATGTCGGCGAAACTACTCAAGGCCGAAAACAAAGGGAAGGAGAGCCGCTTCTACCAGAAATCGGAGGAGTGGTTCCAGAAGATCATCGATTTCTACGCGCGCACGCTGCAGTTCGTGCTGCGTCATCAACCGGCCACGCTCGTCGTCACATTCGCGACGCTCGTGTTGACGCTCTTTCTTTTCTGGATCGTCCCGAAAGGGTTCTTCCCGGTGCAGGACACCGGCCTCATTCTGGGGATCTCCGAGGCGCCGGAGACGACGTCGTTTCCAAACATGTCGGACAGGCAGCAGCGCTTGACTGAGGTTGTGATTCAGGATCCCGATGTCGCCAGTGTGTCGTCGTTCATCGGAGTCGACGGCACGAACATGACGACGAACGTCGGTCGCATTCAGATCAACCTGAAGCCGCTGTCCGAACGGAGCTCGAGCGCGTCCGATATTATCCGGCGGCTGCAGCCGAAAGTGGCGCAGGTCGCCGGGATCTCGCTCTACATGCAACCCGTGCAGGACCTCTCGGTCGAGAATCGCGTGAGCCGCACTCAGTACCAGTACACGCTCGAAGACGCGAACGTCGACGAGCTCACGCTTTGGACGCCGAAGATCGTCGAGAAGTTGAATACGATCCCCGATCTGCGCGATGTGGCGAGCGACCAGGGTCAGGGCAGTCTCGAGGCGGACCTCATCGTCGACCGCGACACGGCGTCGCGGCTCGGCGTGACGCCGCAGATGATCGACGACACGCTTTACGACGCGTTCGGTCAGCGTCAGGTGTCGACGATCTTCACGCAGCTGAACCAGTACCACGTCGTGCTCGAAGCCGATCCAACGTTGCAGATTTCGCCCGACGCGCTCAAGCACATTTACGTGCACGCGTCGCCGGGTGGGGGAGGCTCGACCACCGCAGCGACAGGGAACGCGGTCGGCGCGGCGGCTGTCAGCCAGTCCACGCAGAACGCGACCACTCCGGCCGCCACCTCCGCGTCATCGGCGTCAGGCTCGATTCCAGGAACGACAAACCCGGCGCCCGGACTCGCCGGCACGCGCGAGCAGATCATTCCACTCTCGAGCTTCGCGAGGATCGAGACGAAGCCGGCGGCGATCGCCGTCAATCATCTCGGACAGTTTCCCGTGGCGACGATCTCGTTCAATCTCGCGCCCGGTGCATCGCTCGGCAGCGCAACGAAACTGATCGACGATGCGACGAGTCAGCTGGGAATCCCGTCGAGCATTCACGCCGAGTATCAGGGAACGGCCGCCGTGTTCCGAAGCTCGCTCTCGAATGAGGTCTGGCTCATCCTCGCCGCGCTCATCACCGTCTACATCGTCCTCGGCGTGTTGTACGAGAGCTACATCCATCCGATCACGATTCTATCGACGCTGCCCTCGGCCGGTGTCGGCGCGATCCTGGCGCTGCTCATCTTTCACATGGAGTTCGGCGTCATCGCGATCATCGGCATCATTCTTCTGATCGGCATCGTGAAGAAGAACGCGATCATGATGATCGACTTCGCGCTCGAAGCTGAGCGCGAGCAGAACAAGCCGGCGGAAGAAGCGATTTATCAGGCGTGCCTGCTGCGATTCCGGCCGATCATGATGACGACGTTCGCCGCTCTC
>DASVHS010000594.1:0-2966 GCA_036382495.1 Thermoanaerobaculia bacterium
TGTCGCGCGAGGATTTCGCGAAGTCGCCCGAGCGCTGCGTCATCGAACACGCTCGAGCTCCACTTCGGCGGCGGGAGTCTCGTCGACGATCGCAATGCCTTCGAGTGCGTTCGTGAGCGTGAGCCGGCCACTGCCCTGGAACGGGATCTCGACGCTTTCGCCCGGCCGCAAATCGCCCGGCAACGCGACCCAGCGGTCGGTGTCACCGAGTTTCAGGATCGCGCGATAGCCCGGCTGTCCGTATTCGCCGGCGAGAAGGGTCGTGTCGCCGAGATTTTTCAACGTCACGGTTGCGCCATCCCAGGTCATGCCGACATGCGGGAATAGCTGGAGGACAGACGCCCCCGCCTGTCCCGCCGTGGACAGGCGAGGCGCCTGTCCTCCACTGAGCGCACGCATATATCCCTGCACCGTTTTCTCGATCGTCGCGTTCTCATCCAACCACTTTCGCTGGGCGGCGGCCGGCGATGAATGGTCGCGCAAAAAGAACTCCGCCAGTCGCTGGACTTCATCGTCTCCGAACGGAATCTTCGTCACGATGTCGTCGGGGAGCTCGGCGAATTGCGCGTAATCGCTCACCGCAACGGGCAGGCCCGCCTCGAATGCGCGGATCAGAGTTCCCGACGTCTCCCCCGCCGAGGGATAGCGAAGATTCACGAGCCTGTCGACCTTCGAGTAGTACTCGTCGAACTGAGCATCGTCAACGTAACCAGTCACGGTGATGCCTTCCCCTGATGGCACGCGAATGTTTGGCGCTGGCTCGCCGACGATCAGCAGCCGAAGACGCGGATCGCGCGATCGAGCGAGACGAAACGCAGCCAGAACAACTTCAGCACGCTTGGCCGAGGTCAGGAAACCAAAGAAGCCCACCACAGGCTCCTCAGGCCTCGGGCCTCGAGCCTCGGGCCTCGGTTTGAATGGGTGCGGCACGACGAAGATCGGCGTCTCGACACCGAGTGATGTCAGCCGGTCCGCGGCGTACTGGTTATGCACAATCACTGCGCGGGAGCGATTGGCGATATCGATCGATGCCGGCATCAGGAAGTTTGCGATCTCGTCGTGCAGGCCGATGATCCGGCCGCGCGCCCACGCCTCGCCCATGTCGCCGTGATTCGCCCGCATCGCGGCGATGTAGCCTTCGGCGTCACCGCGGGCCAGCGTCATCTCGACGATGAGATGGTGCAGCACGATGTCGTGCAGCACGATCACACCGGGGTTCTTCATCGCCTCGCGGTAGACGAATTCGTGTTGAGGGTTGTTGCCGAGCTGGTAGATCGACGGGGTCGCTGGGTCGCTGGGTCGCTGGGTCGCTGGGTTTACTTCGACCTCGACCTGTTTTTGCAGTGCGGGCACCAGTATCGCCGAGTAGTGCGCGACGCCGGTCTTCGACGGCGGCATCGGGCTGTAGAACGCGACTCTCATTCGGCCGACGTTCTGGCGCGCTGGGCCAGGAATGCTTCGATGAATTCGTCGAGGTCGCCGTCGAGGATCCGCTGCACGTCGCCGACTTCGTGGCCCGTCCGCAGGTCCTTGATCATCTGATACGGCTGCAGGACATACGACCGGATCTGGCTGCCGAAGCCGATGTCCTTCTTCTCTCCTTCGATCTTCGACTGCTCTTCCTTCCGCTTGTCGACTTCCAGCTGATAGAGCCGCGTCTTCAGCAGCTTCATCGCGAAATCGCGATTCTTGTGCTGGCTGCGCTCGTTCTGGCACGTCACGACGATGCCGGAGGGCAGATGCGTGATGCGGATCGCCGAGTCGGTGACGTTGACGTGCTGACCGCCTGCGCCCGAGGAACGGTAGGTGTCCACGCGCAGATCCTTGTCGTTGATCTCGATCTCGATCTCCTCTTCGATGTCGGGATAGATGTAGACCGACGCGAACGAGGTGTGACGGCGCTTGGCCGCGTCGAACGGCGAGATGCGCACGAGCCGGTGCACGCCGCGCTCGGCCTTGAGATATCCGTAGGCGTAATCGCCGCGCACCATGAACGTCGCGCTCTTGATCCCCGCTTCTTCGCCAGCCTGATAGTCGATCATCTCGGTCGACCATCCCTTGCGCTCAGCGTAACGGAGATACATCCGCTCGAGCATCTCCGCCCAGTCCTGGGACTCTGTGCCGCCCGCTCCCGGGTGAATGGACACGATCGCGTCGCGGTCGTCGTGCTCGCCCGACAGCTTCATCGTCAACTCGATCTTGTTGATCTCCGACTCGAGCTGTCCGACGAGCGACTCGATGTCGTTGTCGACATGCTCGCCTTCCTTCCGAAGCTCCAGCAGAACATCCAGCTCTTCGGATTTCGTGTCGAGAGCCCGAGCGGACTGAATGCGCTTCTCGACGCGAGCGCGCTTGCGGCCTACCTCCTGCGCCTTCTCGGGGTTATCCCAGAAGCCGGAGGCAGACATCTCGCGCTCGACCTCGTCGAGCGCCTTGCGCGCGGAAGCGGGGTCAAAGATAGCTCCGGACTAGTTTCAGTCGGGTTTTTACGTCGTCGATTCTTGTAAGAGTATCGTCTCGCATGAACTGATGAATTTCGAAGTTCGAAGTTCGAATGAAGAATTAAGAAGCCAACAGCGACGTCATTCTAAATTCTTAATTCGAACTTCGAACTTCGAACTTCATCTTTTTCTCCACATGCCCGCTGCAGTGGCCAAACACGCCCCCCAGGCAAACCAATCCCCAAACCGCACATACGGCGTCGAGGAGTGCCGCGGCTGAAACTGCGCCAAAATCGTCCCCGACCGCCCCATCGGTATCTCCTGCAAAACTTTGCCGGCCGGGTCAACGAGCGCGGAGATGCCGGTTGTTCCCGCGCGCAGAAGATAGCGATCATCTTCGATCGCGCGCAGCCGCGCCTGATTCAGGTGCTGGCGCGGCGCGGACGTTCCGTCGTACCAGGCATCGTTCGTGATCGTCACCAGGACTTCGGCCCCATGACGAACCTGCGTGCGCGTGACCTGGGG
>DASVHS010000595.1:0-3853 GCA_036382495.1 Thermoanaerobaculia bacterium
CGCCGGCGGCGGGTCCGGGCACGGCTTCAAACTCTCGCCGGCAGTCGGCGAAATGATTGCCAGAGCCGTGGTCTCGGGCAAAGAGGTGCCGAAGATGTTTCATCTCGAGCGCCTGCGCGACGCGGAAAAGCGCCGCACGCAATTCGACGCGAAGGGCAAGTCCTAGAGTTCGTGAACCATGACGCGATCGGTCTGCAGATCGCTGCCCAGGATGAACGGCTGGCTGCCGGTGTCGCGGAAGCCGCACTTCCGGTAAAACGCGATGGCGCGCTCGTTGCGCTCCCACACGCCGAGCCAGATCGTTTCCATCTGCCGCGTCTTTGCTTCTTCGATGACGGCCTGCATCAGCGCCTGCGCGAGACCCTGCCCCTGCCATCGACGATCGACATAGAACCGCGCGATCTCGATCCCCTTCTCCTCCGCCCGCATCTGCGCGAACCCAATCAACGATCCCTCCTCCTCGGCCACGAGCGTGATCATCCGCGGATTCTCGATCTCGCCTCTCTGCTGCCGTTCGCCGTACGTCTGGCTCAGATACGCGTCGATGTCTTCGCGGCGGTTGGCCGGTCCGAACGTCTCCTCGAATGTGCGCGCACCGAATGCCGCGAGCGATCGAGCGTCGGCGGTCGCGGCACGACGGATCACATACGCGCGGGACATGGCCTGTCATCCTGAGCGCCGCAGAGCGCGAGGGATCTGGGCGGTGGGAACCTTTTCCCCCGCCCAGATCCCTCGCCGTCTTTGCGGCTCAGGATGACGGAAGAAGCGCGCGTCATCGCGATTTGACCTTCCGCGCAAAGTCGCGCACCGTCGTCAGCTTCACCGGAAACTTCTTCAACGCTTCGGTCATGTCGATCTCGTCGCCCACGCAGTAATCGAGCGCGAGACCGGCGAATGCCTTCTGATAGGAATCGGTGGCCGTCGCGTACTGCTGCTTCAGCGCATCGATGGACACGTGCGTCACCTCGAACGGTCCGCCCATCTCGCGCTCGAAGATCTTCACGACTTCATTCGGTGCGACCGGCTCCGGCCCTCCGAGCTCGAGCGTCTGATTCGCGGCCTTGTCGCTCGACGCCGCGCGAACCGCGAACTCGGCGACATCGAACAGCGAGATGAAGCTCAGCGGCTCCTCGCCTGCTCCGAAGATCTGCACCTTTCGATTCTTGGCGTCGAAGCCGAGGGCCGGGGCGAACCAGACTTCCATGAAGCAGCTGGGGCGGAGGATGGTGAACGACACACCGCTCTCGCGCAGTTTCTCCTCAACCTTCCTCTTCGCGAGATGCAACTTCGAGTGGCCTTCCAGGTTGCCCGAGAACGAAATGAGAACGAATCGCTTGACGTCGTTGCGCTCCGCGGCGTCGATCAGATTCAACTGACCCTGCAGATCGGTCTTCTCGAGCGAGTCGTGGGCCTGCCGCGACATCGTCGTCGTGGCGGTGCTGATCACGGTGTCGATTCCTTTGCACGCGCGGTCGAGCGATGCCTTGTCCTGAAGATCACCGATGACGATCTCGCATCCGAAGCTTCGCAGGCGCTCGACCTTCAGCGCTTCCGACGTCTTGCGCACGAGCGCGCGCACGTCGTCCCGGCGGTCGCGCAGCCGGCGGCAGATCTCCGTGCCCAGCAGTCCTGTCGCTCCGACGACGAGGTCCATCCAAGCCTCCTCTATGCTGCCGCTGCAGCGGCCGGCATCTGTACTCCGTCGAGGTCCGCGAGAAGCACGCCGGCATCGGCGTAGCGGGCCTTCGGATCCTTCGCCAGACATCGCATGACGATCGCATTCACGCGCTCGCCGACCTCCGGCCTCACCTCGATGAGCGGCTTCGGAACCTCGGTGATGTGCGCGGTGAGCACGCCGGTGAGCGACGGCGCTTCGAACGGACGCTTGCCCGCGAGCATCTCGTAGATCAATACACCGAGCGAGTACACGTCGCTGCGAGGATCGAGAGGCTTGCCCTGAACCTGCTCCGGACTCATGTAGTGCGGCGTCCCCACGATCAACCCCGCCTGCGTCATCGCCTCCGACGCCTCGGTCATGCGGGCGATGCCGAAGTCCATCAGCTTCACTTCGCCCTTCGCGTCGATCAGCACGTTCTGGGGCTTGATGTCGCGGTGGATGATGCCCTGCTCGTGCGCGGCGTGGAGACCACGGCAGATCTGACGCGCGATTCCGAGCGACGCGCGGGGCGCCATCTTCCGCCCCGACGCTTCGTTCAGCAATTCGGAGAGCGTGTATCCGCGGACAAACTCCATGCTGATGAAGTAGACGCCGTCTGCTTCGCCGTAGTCGTAAGTGCGCAGCACGTTGCGATGTGTGATCTTCCGCGCCAGACGAATCTCGCGCTTGAATCGCTCGAGGTCTTCCGGCGAACGCTGCATGACGTCGCCGGGAAGCGTTTTGATCGCGACGACTTCATCGAGCTGCGTGTCATTCGCCTTGTAGACGACGCCCATGCCGCCGCGGCCGATGATCTGTTCGATCCGGTACCGATTTCCAAACATCTCACCGGGAGTGAGATTGATGCTTGCCGCGGTCGCCGGTGCCGTCGGCCCGGCCTGCGTGCCGCCGAGCTTCATCGTCGCCACCGTCGAAGTGCCGCCGATCGAGCGAATCATTCCGGTCGTGACGCTGACGAGCGGCAATGACGCGACCGGCAGCGCGCTGGCCAGCCATTTCAACTTCACTTCCTCGCGCGTCGCCTGTCCGATGACATCGCCGCCCGCCGCTTGTGCCGTCTCGTACGAGATGTACGCGTAACCGCTCGGCGCATGCCACGCGAACAGAGAAGCCAGCAGCGGAGCATTGCCGACGATCGCCAGTCCGCTCTCGTTCGCAAGCTCGACCGAGCCGGTCACGAACTCACCCGTGGCGATGCCGACGCCGATCATCATCGGCTGATTGGACGTCTGCGTCGCCATCTCCTCGTTGATCGCCCGCGACGCGCGAATCGCGTGAATGATTCCGCGCTCCCCGCGGAACACGCTGACCAGGCGATGGCCGACGATCTCGCGGACGACGCCTTCCTGCCGGATGACTTCCGCTTCCTGCAGCTTCATGACGCGCACAACCGCGTCGATCACTTTCGCCGCATCGCCTTCGCCGACGGTCGGCGGCAGGCCGCGCAGGTCGGTGACCATGACCGTCCCTTCGTCAAGCTTCGGCGACTCGCTCGCACGCGGATGCGCTTCACGTTCGGCGGACTTTGCGGCCATCTGCTGATACAGCTCTTCGAGCTCGGCCTTGTCGCGGAGAGACGTGATCATCTTCGCGAACGCGCGGCCGAGGATGCCCACTTCGTCGCGGCGTCCGACGGGAGGCTGGATGCTGTAGTCGCCGTTCGTCACTGCCTGCGCCATGCGGGCGAGCTGTTCGATCGGACGCGTCATCCGTTTCGCGATGAGCCACGACAGAATGAATGCGGCCAGCAGCGCGACCCCGCCCCCGAAGATGAGCGCCCTCTGAATCTCACGGAACGGCGCGAGCTCGCGGTCCAGTGAGCGCAGAAACACGGCCGCACCGATCGGCTTACTCTCCGCCAGCAGCGGCTCACCCGTCAGAACGTACGATCCACGATCGATCTGCTGGGTCGACGGCGGCATGCGCTTCCCGGTTTTGACGATGCCTTCGACGCCGTGCATCTGCTGCATTCCGAACGACGGCGCGCCAGACGATCGCGTGACGGTGCTGCTGCCCGCCGCCATGAACAGGACATCGGCCTTCGTCGACTCGGCGATGCGGTTCGCGAAGCTCTCGTCGATCGCCGCGGCGTTGACGAGATACGCGATCCGCACCGGCGGCGTGCCGACGACAACCGGCGCGATCGCCGCATGAAACAAACGTTTACCGAGCAGC
>DASVHS010000596.1:0-15091 GCA_036382495.1 Thermoanaerobaculia bacterium
ATGCTTTTCGAGCTGCAGAGACAGCCAGGCCGCCGCGCGCTCGTTGTCCTGACCGACGGCGTCGATCAGGGCAGCAAATTCACGCTCGACAACGTCGTGCACTACGCCCGTTACGCGGGCGTTCCCATCTATCCGGTCATCAAGAACAAACGACTGTCGACGCTCATGCGTTTTGGCATCGGCCGTCTCGAGTCGCGCCGGCTCGGACAGATCGCGCGCGACACCGGCGCGTCATACTTCATCATTCAGAAAGAGCGCGAGCTGCCAGCCGTGTACGCCCGAATCGCAGAGGAATTGCGCCAGCAGTATCAGATCGCCTTCTACTCGGACGTGTCGACCGCGGACCAGTGGCACACGCTGTCCGTCGAGGACCGTGGCGGGCACCAGCTGAGGATTCCGCGCGGCTATTTCCCGTGAAGTCATTCCGAGCCGCGAAGACGGCGAGGAATCTGGGCGGGGGGATCGTGAACACCCCCGCCCAGATTCCTCGCGCTCTTCGGCGCTCGGAATGACGTGACGGCACAATCCGTGAACCGTCGCGCTCGCAATGGAGCGAGGCGCGTCTCTCTTTCCCGAGGGCTGGAAGCGACACCGCGTCTTCCGCGGACTGACTGAACGTCAGGAACGGCTCTTCAACTGGATCGCTGGCGCTGTCATCGTGCTGTTCATCGCCGGCTGGACTGGCTCGATTGTCGAGACGCGGCGCCAGGACGAGGCCGAGGACCGCGCTGCTACCGCCGCCGAGCACGTCAAGCCGGTTGCTCCGGTCGCATCACCGTCGCCGTCCCAACAAATCGCGAACGCGATCGTCGCGCCGTCTGCACCAAAGGCTGCATATATCACCGACGCGATGATGGCGTTTCTCACGCCGCTGCGTGGTGCTTCGGGTCAGGTGAAATTCACCACGCAGGTCCCGAACGCGCCGATCGTCAAGCAGGCACCGAGCGGCGCGACCGCCGTCCTGTCGCAGGGTTCAACCGAGGTCTCGTCCAGCTTCACGGCTCCGTCGAACCCGGGCATCTACGATCTGGCGGTGAAGCTCAATCAGACGACGCAGGCCGTCAAAGACTTCAGCGTCATCACGCTCGTTCCGTTCTCCAAGAAACAGGCAGGCAAGATCGGCCTCTACTATCTCGGAAGCTGGCCGTTCGAGCGCGGCGGCAAACCGAAGACTCCGGCCTATGCGAATCCGAGCGGCTTCATTCAGGTGACGAAAGAGAACGCCGATACCTACGTCTCCGCACACTTCAAATTGCGCGACTTCGTGACGAAGGATCAGCCGAACTTATGGCCGAAGTACCTGCTGCTCAATCCAAAGTTGCTCGACAAGCTGGAGCTCACGATCCGGGAGCTGGAAGCGTCGGGTCATCCGGTGAAGCACATGCAGGTCATGAGCGGGTTCCGTACGCCGAATTACAACTACACCGGCGGCAACATCGCGGGTAGGGCGAACCTGAGCCGGCACATGTATGGCGACGCGGCGGACGTTTTCGTCGATAACGACGGCAACGGCATGGAGGACGATTTGAATCACGACGGGCGGGTCAATCCTCTCGACGCGCAGGTCGTCGCCGACGCCGCCGATCGCGTGGAGCGCAAGTATCCGTCGCTCGTCGGAGGGATTGGCGTTTATTCCGCATCATCCGGTCACGGACCGTTCACTCACATCGATGTCCGCGGTTTTCGCGCAAGGTGGCGCGGCACCGGCAACGGTTAGAAGTCAGGAGGTTTTGCTGTGGCAGACGAAGTGGTAGTTACGAAGTGTCCCGAGTGTGGAAATCCGCGGCCGGATCCGTCGGTGACGTGTCCAACGTGTGGTGCGCCGCCGATCCGTGCCGATGAGCATCGCGGTGAGGTGGAAGAGGTCCGCACCGACGACCTCGAGCCGTACGTTACGTTGCGTTACATCGCGCGGCTGTTCAAGGTCCTGGCGGTGCTGATGGTTCTGATGATGATCGGCGAGGTCGTCACAGGACTCGTGACCGATGCCGGTCGGGCCCTGCCGACGCTGATCGCCGAGGTGACGCAGATGCTGGTGCTGGCAGGCGTGATGTGGGCGGGGGGAGACATCACGGTTCTGCTCATCGACATGGGCCATGACCTGCGCGTCGCCCGCATCCTCCTCGGACGCATCAACGCGCAGCTTCACAAGCGCGACGATCTCAAGTCATGACGGCGACGCGGTGACGATTGCGCGCGTCATGACTTCACGGAACTCGCGGAAAACGTTTTCCGGCGGGATGCCGAGCTCGCGGTGTCCCGCTGCTCGCTTGAAAAGAGTCTCGGCTGTCTTCTCGTCGAGGACACGCGAGTCGATCATCTTGTTGTTCAACTCGCAGAACGCGAACATCGACGCGAGCGCGAGCCGGCGGTTGCCGCCGTGGAACGGCCGATACGACAGGAGTGCGAAGACGAACGCCGCGACTTTGTCCGGGAACGACGGATACGCTTCGCGGCCGAGCGTCGTCACCTGCGGACGTTGAACGGCGTTGAGAAGTCCGAACTGCGATTCGATGACGCCGGGCTGCGCCTGGTTGCCGCCGAACTCCGCGCTCACCGCGCGATGCAGATCGACGAGGTCCTGAACCGTCAGATAGCGGATGCCGCCGTCAGTCGGTGAGCCGCCGGAATGCGTTCGCGTATTTCTTGACAGCCCGCTTGAATGCAGCGGCAACAGTTGCGCTCGCGAAGCCAACGTTCTCGGGCGCGAGGCGGGCAGGCTTGCCGTTGCCGCCGGCGACGACAGCTTTGGCGGCGCTGACTTGCGTTGTGCTTTTGCCGGAAGCTTGTTGCTGCTTTTTGTCTTTGACGACGACGGGGCTGGCTTTGCTGACTTTGGCGCCGGCTTTTGCGCCGGCTTTTGCGCTGGCTTTTGTGTGCGCGCTGGTTTTGACGCTTTTCTTGCCTGAGGCTTTGCTGGCCGCTTTGCTTTTTGCTTTGTCGCCATGCTTCATTTCAGCCCTCAATCACATATCGTAATCATGTTAAGTGATTGAGTCAACGAGCTTTAGTGCCTTCGACGGTACTCACGGCCGAAATTTGGAAGCATCAAACGAAACGTAAGTGCTTTGATGTTCAGCAACTTACGGCTTTGCGAGAGTGCACCGGATCATGTGCAGTACAGTGCACATGATCGTGTGCACTCATTCGACCGCTTCGGCGTCGTTGGATGCCGCGCCTTCGACGTCCGGCTTCACATCGATCGCCAGAAAGTCCTTCGCCTTCTGCGTAAGTGTGAAGTTCTGCGCGGTCGCGTCAGCCGTGAGATAGCCCCTGTCGACGAGCGATACCGCGGGTGCCTCGCCGCCACCGGCAGGATGTTTGATCGCCTTGATCGCGTCCAGCGACATCGTCTGCGAATTGGTGCGGCGGTATTCCTGGAGGACGCGCATCTCCTGCGTCGTCAACGGCTGCGACATGATGATTGTCATGCGGGGAGGATTCTAACTGACGTCGCGCTGACATTGCGGACACCAGTACGTCAGCCGCGCGTCGATGCCTTGTTTACGTGACGCAATCGGCGTCCTGCATCGGCGGCATGGGTCGCCTCCCCGGCTGTACACCGCGATGTCGTTGCGCGACTCGGCCGTCGCGCTGCGTTGCATCAGCTGTCGTGCGCTCGTCACGAGACAACGGATCTGATCGTCGCTCAGGTCGGCGACGCGTACGAATGGATTCACGCGGCACGCGAAAAGCGTTTCCGACTTCCAGATGTTGCCGATGCCCGCGACCACGCGCTGGTTCAGCAGCACCTCGGCGATCTCGACGTCGGGCCGCGCGCGGATCCGCCGGAACGCTTCGTCTTCGTCGAACATGTCGCCGAGGACGTCGGGACCGATGTGGCGGAGGTCGTTCTGCCGGACGATCGCGCGATCGTCGAGAAATTCGGCGACCGGAACGTTGAACGCGACGGCAACCCAGTCGTCCGTCGCGATGACCACGCGCATGTCGTCGCGGCGTTTCTTCCAACGTTCACCGGGACGATAGATGTGCCAGCTGCCGTTCATGCGCATGTGCGTGCGCAGATGCAGGCCGCCCGAGAAGTCGATGATGAGATGTTTTCCGTGCGGAACGACCTGCTCGATCGTGCGACCGGTGATCGGTTCCTGATCGTCGATGCGCGCGAGCTGGGCAAACACGGTCTCGAACTTTGTGACGGTCTTGCCCGCGAGCGCGCTGTTCAGCGTGCGCGCCGTGCGGAAGATCGTGTCGCCTTCCGGCATGCCGAGATGATCGCACGCACGATGGCTGAGACCGCAATACCCATGTCATCGCGAGCGTGAGCGAGTGACCCGGGTGGGAAGGGAGGCCGGCCTTCCCACGCCCGGGTCCCTCGCTCACGCTCGGGATGACAGCGGGTCACTCCCCTTCGCTGCGCTCAGGGTCGCGATGACATGGGTGTTGCGCGCATCTGGTAGCCCATCGCCGTCGGAACGAAACCCGATTCAGCCAGGAAAGGTGCGAGCGGAGAGTTCGCCACTTTGTCGCCGTTGACCTCGGAGATGAGGAACGCGCGCCTGCGTCCGGAGCTGACGATCGACGCCAGTGCCGTCGCGACTTCGCGCGCAACCATCCCGCGCGTCGGCTCATCCTCGGGCAGAAACAACGAGAGTTGCTTTTCTCCGCGCGAGAGGTACGCGCTGAGCGCGCCGTTCACGAGGATGACGCTCGCGCCGACAGCGCGCATCAGACCTTCGCGCGGCCATTTCACGATCGTGCCGTACGGGTTCGCAGGATCGGTCGCGGCCAGCATGGCTGTCTCCGGACTCTCCGGTTCTTCGCGCAACGCGCGGAGCAGGTCGAGCGCGCCGCCGGACGCGAATTGCGTCGCGCCGAGTCCGGCGACGAAGTAGCCGCGGCGAACGCGTCCCTTTTCCTCCATCGCCTTCAGGATCGGATACACGGCGCTGAATCCGCCGATGATGTTCTCGGCGCCCGGAGCCTCGCGCGTCACGACGCCGTATCGAGTCAGAAGCTGCTGTGCGATCGCCGCCGCATGCTGGGTTGCGTTGGCGTTCGGAGGCGGAACGAGCGACCACCGGCCCTGCGTCGAAGGCGGAGCGACGCGCCGTGATCGGAATCCGGCACTTCGCGCGGGCGACTTCGGTCTCGTGAACGCGCGCAGCGCCTGGAACGTGTCGTTGCTGATGAGACCCTGCCACACAAGATCCCACATGGCATCGACGACTTCATTTCCGAATCCGCCCACAGCCTCATGGATCTGCGCATAAAACGACGCGCCATGTGTGCGGAGGTATTCGAGAATTTTCTGGTGGAGGACAGGAGCCTCGCCTGTCTGGACAGGCGCGGGCGCCTGTTCTCCACGCAGCAGTCCCACGTGGTCCGTCAGATACACCGCGATGCGGCCATCCTTCCCACCCAACGGCTCGACGCCGACCCACACGATCTCGCCTGCCGCACTCAACGTATCGAGATCCGACGATCGATAGTCCTCGATGCGCGCAGCGAGAACTTCGCTTTCGAAAATCGATGCGGCGATCGGATAACCCTGAAGCGTCTCGATGACATCGAGCAGCGCTTCCAGTCCGCGGCGTCTTTTCGTCACGCTCTGCCACGACGTGAAGAGGCGCGCGAGCACCGGCTGCGGCACCGGCTCGACTTCCTTGCGCAGCTTCGCGAGCGAGCGGCTGCGGATCGAACGCAGGACATCCGCATCAACCCACTCGCGTTGGGTGCCGTCAGGTCGAAACTCTCCTTCGAGGAGACGTCCGCGGTCGACAAAACGCTCGAGCGCCGACTGCACGACCGCGGTCCCGAGCCCGAGGCGCCGCGAAACATCGGACGGAATGAACGGTCCGTGCGTGCGCGCGAATCGCAGCACGAGGTCGCCGACCGGATCCGCCACCGGCTCGAGATACCTTTCCGCGATTCCCCCCGGCAGCGGAGTGCCGAGAGCGTCGCGATACCGGCTGGCATCTTCGATCGCAATGAACCGCCTTTCTCCGGCGACGGAAACCTGCAGGATGCGCCGCGCTTTCACGAGCTCCGCGGTGGCTGCGTGTGCGTCGGTCACGGATCGAGCGACGATTTCGTCTTCACTCAGATCGCCGATGCGCAGCAGAAGGTCGTGAATTGCATCCGCCGATTTTGCCTTGTGCCGCTCATCGAGATGCTGCAGCTGCAGCTCGATGTTGGCCAGCGAATCGGAGTCGAGCAGTTCGCGCAACTCCGCCTCGCCGAGGAGCTCGCGGAGCTGGGATTGATCGATGGAGAGGGCCTGGGCGCGCCGTTCGGCAAGCGGTGCGTCGCCGTCGTAAATGAAATTCGCCGTGTATTTGAACAGCAAAGAGCCGGCGAACGGTGACGGCTTCGCAGTGTCCGCGGTCACGACGCGAATCGTCCGCTGCTGAACCTTCTTCAGCATCTGCACGAGTGCCGGTACGTCGAACGTGTCGCGCAGAACTTCGCGATATGCCTCGAGAATCATCGGAAAGGATCCGAATCGCGACGCGACCTGCAGCAGATCGAACGCACGTTTGCGTTGCTGCCAGAGTGGCGTGCGACCTTGTGCGCGCATGCGCGGCAGCAGGAGCGCGCGCGCCGCGGACTCGCGAAACTTCGCCGCGAACATCGAGCTCGATCCGAGTTGGCGGATGACGAGCTGCTCGACTTCGTCCGGGTCGGGCAGCATGAGCTCTGCGCGCGGCGGTGCGTCGGTCTCCGGAAAGCGAACGATGAACCCGTCGTCGCTCCACATCGTTTCAACGTCGATCGCGAGCTCGTTGCGGATCTTCGCTACCGCTGCCATCGACCAGGGCGCGTGAATCTTTCCGCCGAACGGCGTGAGCACGCAGACGCGCCAGTCGCCGAGCTCGTCGAGCACGCGTTCGATGACGATCGTGCGGTCGTCGGGCACGGCTCCGGTGGCCTCGTGCTGATCGTTCAGATACTGCAGAAAATTTTGAGCGGCAAGGCGATCGAGATCGTGTTTCTGCATCAGACGTTTGATCGCCTCCGCCGGGCGCGACTCGCGGACCTCGCGAACGAGCCGGCCGATCTCTTCGCCGAATCGCACGGTGCGCTCGGCGGCGTCGGCTCGCCAGAACGGCATCTTGCCCGGCTGTCCTGGCGCGGGCGTGACGAGAACGCGGTCATGTGTAATCTCCTCGATCCGCCAGGTGGAGGCGCCGAGGAGGAATGTCTCGCCGACGCGGGACTCGAACACCATTTCTTCGTCGAGCTCGCCGACGCGCGCGCTCTGCACTTTTTCGGCGCCGGCAAGAAAGACGCCGTAGAGCCCGCGATCGGGAATCGTTCCGCCGTTGAGGATGGCGACGCGCTTCGATCCCGGTCGCGCGGTGATCGTGTTCGCAACGCGGTCCCAGGTGATGCGCGGACGCAGTTCCGCGAACTCGTCGGACGGATACAGCCCCGAAAGCATGTCGAGCACGCCGTCGAATGCGCCGCGGCTCAGTTCTGCGAATGGCGCGGCACGGCGGATCGCCGCATACAGCTCGTCGGCCGGCCACTCATCCATCGACACCATCGCCACGACGTGCTGCGCGACGATGTCGAGCGGATTGCGCGGATAGCGCATCGGCTCGATCGCCCCGCGATGCATCGCGTCGGTCACCGCCGCGCACGCAACAAGATCACCGCGATATTTCGGGAAGATGATGCCTTCGCTCGTCGTGCCGACCTGATGGCTGGCGCGGCCGATGCGCTGCATGCCGCTCGCAATCGACGGCGGCGCCTCGATCTGGATGACGAGGTCGATTGCGCCCATGTCGATCCCGAGCTCGAGCGAAGACGTCGCGATCAACGCGGGAAGGCGACCCGACTTCAGGTTGTCTTCGATCTCGATGCGCTGGGCGCGTGCGATCGATCCGTGATGGGCCTGCACGAGTGTCTCGCCGGCGAGCTCGTTGATCGCTGCCGCCAGCCGCTCCGCGAGGCGCCGGCTGTTCACGAAGATCAGCGTCGAGCGATGAGCGCGGATCAGCTCGAGCAGGCGAGGATGAATGGCCGGCCAGATCGAGGTGCGTGCCGGACCGGCCGCGGCAGGACCGCTGGCGATACCGATCGTCTCGCCGACCTTCGCCATGTCTTCGACCGGCACTTCGACATGCAGCGTGAGCTTTTTCTTCTCGCCGGTATCGATGATGTTGACGGGACGGAACTTCGGTTTGGAGTGATCCTCGAATTCATCGTGAAGTTGACGGTTGACGGTTGCCGGTTGCCGGGAAGTCGCCCTGGCAACCGGCAACGGGGAACCGAAAACGCCTCCCAGAAAGTGCGCAACCTCTTCAAGTGGATGCTGCGTCGCCGACAAGCCAATCCGCTGCGGCGGCTTTTCGCACAACAAGGCCAATCGCTCCAGTGACAGCGCCATGTGTGCGCCGCGCTTGTTCGGAACGAGCGCGTGGATCTCGTCGATGATGATCGTCTCGACGCTGCGCAGCGTCTCGCGGGGATTCGACGTCAGCAGAAGGTACAGCGACTCCGGCGTGGTGATGAGGATGTCGGCCGGCTCGCGGAGAAATCGGGCCCGTTCCCGCTGCGGCGTGTCGCCCGTGCGGATCGCGATCTGTGGCGTGAGAAACGTGTCGCCGCGTTCCGTGGCCACGTTCGCGATGCCGGCGAGCGGGGCGCGCAGGTTTCGTTCGACGTCGATGGCCAGCGCCTTCAGCGGCGAGATGTAGACGACGCGGCACCGCTCCTTCTTCGCGGGCGCCGGCGCGAACATCAACCGGTCCAGCGCCCACAGGAAAGCCGTCAGTGTTTTCCCGCTGCCGGTCGGAGCGCAGATCAGGGTCCAGTCGCCCGCGGCGATCGACGGCCAGCCCATCTGCTGCGCGAGCGTGGGCTCACCGAACGACGACGTGAACCATTGCTCGACCGCGGGATGAAATAGCGCTTTTCGTGACATGGCTAACAGCTAACCATCAACGGCTACCCGACGATGCATCGCCGTCGGCTGTTTGCTGTTAGCTGTTAGCATCTGCAAGAATAGTAGCCAGTCTCCGTGTAGACAGTGAAGGACGTGAATGCGGCTTAAGGTGCTCGGCGCCTACGGGGCGTCAGATGCGGAACACAATCTGACCGGGTACCTTCTCGACGACTGGTTCGCGGTCGATGCCGGCACGCTCACGTCCAAACTCTCATTCGCGCAACAGGCGCGGATTCAGGGCGTCTTCATCACGCACTCGCACGCCGATCACATCCGCGATCTTCCGCATCTCATCCACAATCGTTTCAGCCAGAACGCCGGCCCGCTGACAGTGTTCGCCACGCGCGAAGTCATGGATCTGCTCAGCAAGCACCTGTTCAACGGAGTGCTCTGGCCCGACTTTTCCGTATTGACTTCGCCGTTGACCGGCAAGCCGATGCTGCATTACCGCGCGTTGGCGCCAGGCAAGAAGGTCATGTTCAACGACATCGGCCTGACCGCCGTGCCCGTCGATCACGCGATCCCAGCGTCCGGCGTCATCGTCGAGATGGGCGGACAGGCGATCGCATTCACCGGCGACACCGGTCCGACCGTCGACATCTGGAAGCGCACGAACAAGACCGAGAACGTCGTCGCCATCGTGACCGAGGCGTCGTTTCCGAACGATCAGCAGTGGCTGGCCGATGAGTCGGCCCACCTCACGCCACAGACCTTCGGCGACGAGCTGAAGAAAATCACGATCGACGCTCCGGTGTACGCGAGCCATCGCAAGATTCCGTTCGAGCGCGACATCGAGTCGCAGATCAAGAACCTGCGCGACCGCCGGGCGCGCGTGCTGCTCGAGAAGAACTACACGCTCTGAATCAGTGCGCAGAGGGCGGAGCGCAGAGCGCAGGTGTCGATTTGCCTGCGCTCCGCCCTCTGCGCACTGCGCTCTTATAATCCCGGTCCATGGCGCGCGTGCCGGTCACGGCTCTGATTCACACTCTCAACGAGCGTGACTACATCGAGGATTGCGTGAAGTCGGTGGAATGGGCGGATGAGATCTATCTGCTCGACTCCTTCTCGACCGACGGCACGATCGAGTTCGTCAAACAGAAATTCCCCCGCGTCCGCATCGAACAGCGCGAATACCTCGGCGCCGCCTCACAGAAAAACTATGCGATCGACCGCGCGGCGCACGACTGGATCTTCGTCATCGATGCCGACGAGCGCTTGACGCCGAAGCTGCGCGACGAGATCCTTCGCACGATGGAAGGTGACTTGAAGCTCTGGGCATATTCGGTCGGCCGGCTGAACTTCATGTTCGGGAAGCCGGTCCGGTTCAGCGGGCTACAGCGCGATCGCGTCACGCGTCTCTTCCATCGCGGTCACGCCCGCTACCCGAACAAGCGCGTGCACGCCGACCTGGTCGTCGACGGACCCACCGGCCGGCTCGAGCACAAGATGGATCACTACTACGTCCGCACGTTCGATCACATGATCGCGAAGATGACGCGTTACGCGAACTGGGGCGCGGCGCAGATGTTCATCGACGGAAAGACGACGAGTGTGGCCGGGATCGCCGGGCACGCCATGACGAAATTCATCCGCGACTACATCATCAATGTCGGCTTTCTCGACGGAACGCGCGGCCTCATCTCCGTGGGGATGCACGTGTACTACACGTTCTGGAAGTACGCGAAGCTGTGGGAGTTCACGCAACTGAAGAAGCTCGGCAAGCCAGTGCCGCTGCCGAAACTCGATGAGTCCGATGAGCGGTGGGAACTGCCGTGGGAGAAAACCGGATCGCAGATCGCAGATCGCAGATCGCAGAAAAACGGCTGACTGCGATCCGCGATCCGCGATCTAGTCGGCCGGTTCGACGACCACCCTCAATCCTTCGATCGCGCTCACACGGATCTTCGTTCCTTCGTTGATCGGAACGCTCGAGGTCGCGTTCCACAGCTCGCCGTGAACGAAGACTTTTCCTTCCGGCGATACCGCGGTCCGCGCGACGCCGAGCTCGCCGATCATTCCTTCCGAGCCGGTCGTCACGGGTGAGTGGCGGGTTCGCATCACGAGGGTCATCAGAAACACGGCGATGACCGCGATGGGGATGGTGACGGCAACGGCAGTGAGCATGCTGACTCTCATTTCAGGAATCGGACCGTCGACGAGAAGAAGCGCGCCGATGACCATGCAGACCGCGCCGCCGATTCCAAGGACGCCGTGGCTGACGAATTTCGCTTCGAGCGCGAAGAGGGCGAATGCGGCGAGGATCAGCACGAGCGCCGAATAGCGCGTCGGCAGAAGATTCAACGCGAAGATCGCCAGAATGATCGAGATCAGGCCGACGACGCCGGGGACGAATGCGCCGGGATGATTGAACTCGGCCCACAACGCGAGCATGCCCAGCGAAAACAGGATGAACGCGACGTTGGGATCCATGATCCACGACAGCAGGCGCTGTCTGAGCGACATGTCGAGCGTGCGCACTTCCACGCCGGCCGTGTGCAGCGTCTGCGTTTTGCCGTCGAAGCGTTTGATCGTCCGTCCGTTCACCGCTCGCAGGAGCGAGGGTGTGTCGGCGGCGATGACATCGATCACGTTCTGCTGCAGCGCTTCGGTCTCGGTGAATGACTTCGCCTCGCGGACGCCCGCTTCGGCCGCTGCGACATTCCGCCCGCGCTGTTTCACGATGCTGCGGATGAACGCGGCCGCGTCATTCTGGAGCTTCATCTTCATGACATCGTCGAGCTTCTCGCCGAGGATGACGGGGTGCGCAGCGCCGGTGTTGGTGCCGGGTGCCATGGCCGCAACATCCGCGGCCTGAAGGATGAAGAAGCCGGCAGACGCGGCGCGAGCTCCGCCTGGTGTGACGTAGACGATCACGGGGACCGGCGACTTGATCATCCGCTGCATGATCGAGCGCATCGACACGTCGAGGCCGCCGGGCGTGCTCAACTCGATAAGGACCGCGTCGGCGTGCGTCGCAGCTGCTTCATCGAGCGCGCGGCCGACGAATTCATCGGTGATCGGATGGATCATGTCGTCGATCCGGATCCGCACGATCGCAGCGGAGGCGGAGCCGGCGACGAGGAGCGCAAGCAAAGCGGCGAGACGTCTCACGCCCCCATTCTCTCTCCGATCAGGACTCGCGGTCGACGCAAGCGCGGACGGTATCGAGCAGCGCGGCGATCTCGAACGGCTTTCGGACGATCGCATGAAGCGGAAGGTCGGCAACTTTCACCGCCTCGTCGAACGCGGCCGTGACCACGATGATCTTTTCGAGAAGGGCAGGGTTGGACCGCTCGATGCGCCGGATGAAGTCGACGCCGCCGTTGGGCATCTTCAGATCCAGGAGGATCGCGTCGTATTCGTCACGGCTGAGCATGTCATCCGCTTCCAGCGCGTCGAACGTCGTGTGGACGACGTAGGAATTGCGGGTGAGGATGTGTGAGATGAGTACGACGATGACTTCGTCGTCTTCGACAACAAGAACCTTCTTCGGCTGAGCGTCCAACCGTAACCTCCAACAACTCCTATGTTTACCAGGGAAGGGTCTCGTACGCGCAGATTGGGATCGTGTACGAATGGCAACGGTATGGCTGAGTTATTTTATTTCAAATAACCGAGATGTTGAGGCTGGCGAGAGGTCGATGTCATCCCTCGCGCTCTGCGGCGCTCAGGATGACATGTGGCAGAGCCGCCTAGACCGGCGACTCGTTCTGCTGCGGTTCGTAGTTGAAGAACTTCGTGATGTCGTTTCGGAACACGAGCTTGAAGTCGCCGATCGGGCCGTTGCGCTGCTTCCCGATGATGATCTCGGCGATCCCCTTCTCCTCGGTGTCCTTGTTGTAGACCTCGTCGCGGTAGATGAAGCAGACGACGTCGGCGTCCTGCTCAATCGATCCGGACTCGCGAAGGTCCGACAGCTGCGGGCGATGGTCGCCGGTCCGCTGCTCGGGACGGCGCGACAGCTGCGACAACGAAATGACCGGAAGATTCAACTCTTTCGCGATCGCTTTGAGGCCGCGCGAAATCTGAGAGATCTCCTGGTTGCGCGATTCGGTTTTTCCCTTGACCGACATGAGCTGGAGGTAATCGACCATCACGATGTCGAGTTGCGCTTCCATCTTCAGCCGGCGGGCCTTGGCGCGCATCTCCATCACGTCGATGCCCGCCGTGTCGTCGACGAAGATCCGCGCTTTTGATAATCGCGCCGACGCTTCTGCGAGATCGCGCCAGTTCCGTTCGGACAGCATGCCCGCGCGGATCAGGTGATTCGGCACACCGGATTCCGACGAAAGGATGCGCAGGCCGATCTGCTCCTTCGACATTTCGAGCGAGAACACGCCGACGGAGTAGAGCCGTTGCCCGGGACCGCGTGGCTGTCCTGATTTGTCCGCGATCGCGATCGACTCGGCGATGTTCATCATGAAGCTCGTCTTTCCCATGGAAGGACGCGCTGCGATGATGATCAGGTCCTGCGCCTGGAAGCCCGACGTGAATTCGTTGAAGCGGTCGTAGCCGGTGGGGATCCCCGTGATCAGTTTTCCGGCGTTGTGCAGCTGCTCGATCGCCGTCATGTTCGCCTTCGTGATGCGTTCGAGCGAGATGAAGCCTTTCTCGACGTTTCCTTCGGCGATCTCGTACAGCGACTTCTCGGCGATGCTGAGCACATCGCTCGACTCGTTCGGTGCGTCGAGTGCGGCGCGCATGACGCTGTTACCCATGACGATGAGGCGGCGCAGCGTCGACTTCTCTTTCACGATCCGCGCGTAACGTTCGACGTTCGCGACATCAGGGATGCCGTCGGTGAGCGACGTGACGTATGCCGCGCCGCCGACCTGATCAAGCTGGGCGCGCCGCGCCAGCTCCTCTTTCAGCGTCAGCAGATCGATCTCGCGGCTCTGCTCGGCGAGCAGGCGCATGTTTGCGAAGATAATCCGATGCGCGTCCTTGAAGAAGTCGGGAGTGTCGATCGTTCCGAGAACGCGATAGAACGTGTTGTTGTTGATGAGGATGGAGCCGAGGACGGCGCGCTCCGCGTCAGTGCTCTGCGGAAGAGGTCGATCGAGTGCAACTTCGAGTTGTGCGACAGCCATCGGACGGTGACTGCATTGTGCGGAATCGGCTCGGTGTTGTCATCAGCAGATTCCCGCGCACCTTTTGCACAGCGTCGCACCGAGGAAGACAGCCTTGCGGCGCGCTTGCACGAGTTTTCCACAAGTGCAACCGTTCTACGACGTGTGGAATCCTCGGCTGTATTCGCGACGTTTGTCAGCGCGCTCAGGCGTAACCCATCGCATCGGGCGGCCGTCTCACCCAACTGGAGGATCCATGAACCGAATCATCATCGGCACCGTTGCCTTGTTCTTTGCGACCACGGTGTTCGCGCAACCCGTAACTCCGGCAGCGGCCGAGGATCAGAAGATCGTGGCGGTGATCAACGGTGAAGTGATCACGCGACCGAAACTCGACGCGCTTTACAACAACATGACCGCGCAGATGCGCGCGCAGTACGAACGCTCGGGCGGCAAGATGGCGTTCCTCGACAACTACGTCGCGAAACGACTCCTGCTCCAGGAAGCGATGAAGAGCGGATTCGATAAGCGTCCGGACGTCCAGGGAGCGATCGAAGCGGCAAAGGAAGCGGCGATCTTCGACCGATACGTGAAAGACGTCGTGGCCGCGCCGATCGTCACCGAAGCCGAGATGCGAAAGTACTACGACGAGCACAAGAGCGACTTCGCGACGCCGGAGACCGCGAAGGTCCGGCACATCATCATCAGCTTTGACAACAAGTCGAAGCCGGACGCGATGGACTTGATCAAACGCGCCGCCACCGAGATTCGCGCCGGCGCGCCGTCGCAACGTGACCAGTCTATGGAGGTGAAGCAGATCCTCCTCTCGCGGTTCATCGCGGCTGCCCGCAAATACTCCGAAGACGGTGTCGCACAATCCGGCGGCGACCTCGGCTGGGTCGCGCGCGGAACGCTCGACAAGAACTTCGAGGACGCGGCGTTCAACATGCCGCCGATGACGATCAGCGGAATCGTCGAGAGCCAGTTCGGCTATCACCTGATTTTTATCGAGGAGACAAAACCCGCCGGCACGCAGCCTTTCGAAGATGTCAGGACCGATCTCCGCGAATTCCTGATCGCGCAGCACAGCGCGGATCTCATGGGAGCGGTG
>DASVHS010000597.1:0-13569 GCA_036382495.1 Thermoanaerobaculia bacterium
GCTCGAGCATCCGCGCACCTGCCTCGGTTGCCGCTCGGACAAAAAGATAGCGCGCGTTCTTCGTCGCATGCAGTTCGCGAAGCGTCGCCACGACACCGTGGATCGCGGCAGTTTGAGCTCGTGCACCGACCGCGCATACGACGCTCAAGTAAACAGCCGCGACTCCCTCATCAGCACCGGCGAGATCGGAGAGCTGAATCTCCCGTCCTGACTTGATCGTTCCCGCGTGTAAGGCCGCCGAGCACCCCTGATTGACCGGAAGAACGATGAAGTATCCGGCCAGTTGTCGCGTACCGGATGAGGCAACGCGATGCAGACAATGAAACGCGTCGGGACATCGCCGGAAGCGCGCTCTCAGCGCTTCCTCGTCCATGAGTGTGGTGAGCGACAGAAAGCGATCGTTCAGCGCCAGGACCTGTTCGAACATCGCCTCGGCCGTACATGTCGTGATCTCGAAACGGGCTCTCAATCCCGAGCATGCTAACCTTCGAAAGGGACGATGCGACACGCCGTATTTGTACTCGTCATCGCTTTTCTATCGACTTCGGCTCACGCGGCCGAGTTCGACGCGCGTGCCGCCGAACGTTTCGCGAACCTCGCCCTCGCGTGCGTGCACAAGGAGTATCCGAACAAGATCTCGCACAACTTGAACTCGGATGCCGACGTCGCGCCGCCGCGCAAACTCACGCCGGCGTTTTACGGCTGCTACGACTGGCATTCATCGGTGCACGGTCACTGGCTGCTCGCGCGACTGGCGCGAACGTTCCCCGACGCGCCGTTCGCGGCGAAAGCACATGAGGCGCTCGCGCAGAGCATTACGCCGGAGAACATCGCGCAGGAAGTTGCTTATCTCCGCGGCGAAGGCCGCGCGAGTTTCGAGCGGCCGTACGGACTCGCGTGGCTTCTGCAACTCGGCGCGGAGTTGCGCGAAGCGAACGATCCGCTCGCGATGACACTCCATCCGCTCGAAGCTGCGGCAGCGGATCGACTCAAGACATGGCTGCCGAAGCTATCGCACCCGATCCGCATCGGGGAGCACAGCCAGTCTGCATTTTCGTTCGGTCTGATCATCGACTCGACTGACGACGCTAACTTGCGCAAGCTCGTCATCGATCGCAGCCGCGCGTTCTTTCTCCACGACCGCAACTGTCCAGTCGCGTATGAGCCGTCCGGCGAAGACTTCCTCTCGCCATGCATCGCCGAGGCGGATCTGATGCGCCGTGTGCTGCCGAAGAGCGAGTATGCGGCGTGGCTCACGCGCTTCCTGCCGCAGATCCGCGCCGGATGGTTGCAGCCCGCCGTCGTCACCGATCCCAGCGACCCGAAACTCGCTCACCTCGACGGGCTCAATCTCAGCCGGGCATGGATGCTCGAGGGCATCGCGTCAGGGCTGCCGTCGAGCGATCCGCGCGTGAAGGTCCTGCGTGCGACCGCGGCGAAGCATCGCGATGCGGGACTCGCGGCGGTCACCGGTGAACATTACGAAGGCGGGCACTGGCTGGGGAGTTTTGCGGTGTATTTGACGACGGATCGCGGGCTTTAACCCCATGTCATCGCGACCCTGAGCGAAGCGAGTGTGGGACAGGCACTCCTGCCTGTCCGGACAGGCAGGAGTGCCTGTCCCACACCATTCGCCTCGTACGCTCGGGATGACATATCTGCTCAACCACTTCCACGCCGCAGATCACTCGTACCGTAGCGCGTCGATTGGGTTCAATTCCGCGGCCCGCGTCGCCGGATAAATCCCCGACACGAGCCCGACCGTGATCGACACGCCGGTCGACAACAGCAGCGACCAGAACGTGATCACCGTCGGCCAACCGGCATACGCGGCGACGAGCCGCGCCAGCAGGATGCCGATGATGATTCCGGACATCCCGCCGATCAGGCTGATCGTGAACGACTCGATCACGAACTGCGAACGGATGTCGATGCGCCGCGCGCCGATCGCACGACGCACGCCGATCTCGCGCGTTCGCTCCAGGACCGACGCGAGCATGATGTTCATGATGCCGATGCCACCGACGAGCAGCGAGATTCCGGCGATCGATCCCATCACGATGTTGAAGATCCGCTGCGTCTGACGCTGCTGCTCGAGCAGCGCCTCCGGGACGACGACTTCGTAGTCATCCGCGCCACCGTGGAGACGATCGAGCAAGGGCTTGACGAGATCGGCGACGTTCCGCGTCGACACGCCTTCCTTGACCGTGACGAGCAACTCGTCGACGGGTGCATCGAGCGGATCACGATCGAACTTCCGCATCGCCGTCGACACCGGCAGCCAGATCTCCTCGGCATTCGACGACGTCGGCATTCCGTTGCGGCTCGGCGCCGCACCGACGGGGTCACTCGCCAGCAATCCGATCACCTCGAGCCACACATCGTTGACCTTCAACTGCTTGCCGAGGGCGGGACCGTAGCCGAAGAGGTTGCGGCGGATTTCGGGGCCGATCACACAGACCTGCGCATGCTCCGCCTCGTCGCGCGCATCGAAGAAACGACCCTCGGCGAGCTTCACCGTCGCGACTTCGCGAAAATGCGACGAGACGCCGAACACGCGCCCCTTCGTCTTCCCGGTCGGCGACAGAATCTTGTACGGCTTCACCTCGACGCGCGGCAGCACCCGCTCGACGTTCGGCACTGCCTCCATGATCGCCTCGGCGTCGCGCAACGACACGCCGAGCGATTTCTTGCGCAGCTCGGCGCGCTCGTCGGGCTTGATCTCTTTCGCGCGGACGATGACGTTGCGCAGACCGAGCTTGCCGATCGTCTCGAGCGCCTTCTGCTCGCCGCCCGCACCGATGGAAAGCATCGCGATGACCGCGCCAACGCCGAAGATCATCCCGAGCATCGTCAGCGCCGTGCGCAATTTGTGGCGCGCAAGATTGCGGATGGCGGTGGTGAAGGTCTCGACGTCGAACGCGACCTTGTTCATCCCTCATCCCTTTTCAGCGTCGGATCGGTCAGCGCCAGCTCATCTCCTTTGCCCAACCCTTTCGTCACCACTACCCGTCCCGCCGACGACGTTGCGATCGTGATCTCGACCGCGTCGAATCGCTCGCCGTGTTTGCGGTAGACGATTTTCTTCCCGTCTTTCTCGAACATCGCCTGGCGCGGGATCGTGAAAGCGTTTGCGAGATTCTCGAGCTCCAGCACCGTGCGCACGCGCGTGCCGGGCTTCATCACCGACGGATCGGTGCGATCGAGCGTGACGGTAACGCCGAAGTACTGCACGGGCACGCCTCGCATGCGTGGGCGGGCGAGCTTGTCGACCGACGTCACTTTGCCCGTGTAGCTCACGTCGGGCCGCGCGGCGAGCGACACGAACGCTTTCTGCCCGACCGCGAGCCCCGCCGCATCCGCTTCGAGAACGAACACCTCGGCCTTCATCGCCTTGAGGTCGGGGATCTCGCCGATGGGCGAGCCCTGCCACACCGTCGCGCCAACGCGCGGAAGCTCTCCGCGCCAGTCGCGCTGCAGCACGAGGATGCCGTCGTGCGGCGCGACGATCTCGAGCGACTTCAGACCCTGTTCGGCCGTTCGAATGCGCAACCCGGCTTTCCGGTCCTCGATCGCCAGCAGATCGCGATCCGTTTTTGCGAGCGTGTCGCGAACGCCGAGGACTTCCTGCGCGTGTTGTTTTTTGTCGGCGGCGAGCTGCTGGTCCGTCTCCGATTCAATCCTCTGATATCGCGAGAACACCTCGGCATCATCGAACTTGAACCGTCGCGCTGCGGCGAGCTCGCTGTCCGCCTGATGTGCGTCGCGCTGGAGGTTTGTTCGCGTCGTGTGCGCATCGGTATCGGCCTTCGTCAGCTTGTTGGCGGCGGTGGCGCGGTCCTCGTTGCCGCCGAGGAGGTCGTTTTGAAATTCGGTGGGATCGAAGCGGACGACGGACTCCTCTTTCTTCACGACCGCGCCATCCTCAGCGATCCACGCGATCTTCAGCGCGTTGGGGACGTCGTGCGGCACCGTGATCACTGTCGCGTCGACAGCTTTCAGCGTGCCGTCCGCGGTCACGCGGCGCGTGAACTGCGACGGGCTGACTTTGTACGTTGCGATGGACGCCGATCGATTGCAGGCGGCGAAAAGAAGAGCGATCACCCCACATGTCATCCCGAGCGCCGAAGAGCGCGAGGGACCTGGGCGGCGGGACTTCACGATTTCCCCTGCTCCTTCGATGCAACCAGCACGCGATCCGAAGCAGCGAGCCCGCTGACCACCTGCACTGAATCCTCGTTCTCCCGCCCGAGTTTCAACGCCACGCGAGAAACCGAGAACATGCCGCGCCGGAACGCGACCGGTCCGCGATCGGTCACGAACACCGCCGTGCGCGGAATGATCAGCGCGTTTCTCATGCGCGAGAGCTCGACAGTCCCTTTGAACCGCATGCCCGGGCGCATCTTCACGGCGTCGGTGCGATCGAGGGCGACATCGACGCGGAGCACTTTCAACGGATCGTTGGTCCCTTGTTTCTGCTGCACGGTCTGCGCAGCCGTGGTGATGGTGCCGTGGAAGATCTCGTCCGGATGCGCGTCGAGGCGGAACGCGACTCTCTGCCCCGGCGCCACACGGCCGGCGTCGACTTCGTCAACGTCGCCTTTCGCCATCATCTTGTTCAAGTTCGGGATTTCGATCGCACGCTCGCGTTTCCAGCAGTCGTCGCCGACCTTCTTCTTGTCGCCGCGGAAGTTCGTCACGTAGACGACCGTGCCGTCGCGCGGCGCGATGATCGTCATCTGCCGGATGGCGTCCTGCGTCTGTTTGACGATCGACGCCGCCTGGCGCTGTTTGCTCTCCAGCAGGTGAATCTCGGCCGTCGCCGCATTCTCGAGCGCGTGGATGCGCGCGCTGCCGGCGGCGGTCTCCCGCTTCGACAACGCGTAATCGAGCTCGACCTGTTTGCGCTCGTTGATGCCGACGATGTCGTTCGGCGCATCGAGCTTCAGCGAAGTCTTCCGCATCTTCGCCTGCGACTCGGCGAGCTTGAGCCGTTCGTCCTTTGTTCGCAGCGAAAGATCGGCGCGCTTCTTCTCGATCTCTTTCAACGCTTCGTCGCTCTCGGCCTGCTTCTCGTCGAGCCGGCGCCGCAGTTCGGTCGTGTCGAAGCCGAGAACCGGGACGCCCTTCTTCACGTCGGCGCCCTCCGGGGCCATCATCGAGATCTTGAAGTCCCAGACATCCGGAAGTTGCGGAGGGCCGAAGCTGTCCGACTCGACGGCGGCCAGCGTACCGATGACTTCGACGCCGCTGACGAGGTCCGCGCGCGTCGGGTGAACCCATTCACCCTGTCGATCGGCGGCCAGCTTGTTTCGCAGCGAGAGTCCAGCGCCGAAAAAGATGATCACGGCGATGAGCGGCAGCGCGACGCGCGGCCGCATCAGCCTAGCCATTCGCAGCCTCGAGTCGCTGTCCCTCGCTCAGTCCGCTCTTGACGACGCAATCCTGTCCATTGCACGGACCAAGGATCACGTCGACGTATTTGCCACCGTCGAGGAATGCGCGCGGCTGCTTCGACGACAGATCGAGCGCCGCGCGCGGCGCGATCAGCACGCCGGGAACGGTGTCGGTTCGAACCACGACGCGCGCCGAGAGGCCCGGCCGCATGCGCTGCACGTCGATCCGATCGAGGTTCACGGTGACCTTGAACGCGCGCCGCAACGATTGCTTATTGCTTTCCTGCGCCACGGCGGAGATCGTCGCGACGTGGCCGTTGAACGTCATCCCCGGATACCCATCGAGGACAACGGTCGCCGGCATCCCGACGCTGATTCGGCCATCGTCGACGTCGGCGAGCGCGGCGCTGACGCGCATCGACGACATCTCCGGCAGCAGCGCCAGCGGAAATCCGACCCACACGGTATCGCCGGTCTGAATCTTTCGCCCTTCCCACGGATGGTCGCGGATGATCACGATGCCGTCGCGCGGCGCGCGCAGCACGACCGAATCGATGGCCTGCTGGGTCAGGCGGATCTCGCGCTGCGCCTTCTGCAGTCGCAGAACGATGTTGCTGCGGTCTGCCTCGACCTCATGTTTTTGCGCGCCGACCAGATCGCGCGCCTTCGCGAATTCGACCGATGTGCGCTCGAACTTGATCTGGCGATCGTTGTACTCGCGGGCGGAGAGAATCTCCTTCGGCACGGACGCATCGATCTTCGCTTTGTCGTACTCCGACTGGCGCGTGTCGAAGTCGAGCTGCTTCTGCTCGAGGTCCGCTTTCCATTCCGCGTCCTTCTGCTGCATCTCCTGCTCGATCTGAAGCAAGGTCTGCCGCTTCGAGTCGAGGTCCGT
Source organism: Thermoanaerobaculia bacterium (assembly GCA_036382495.1). GTDB lineage: Bacteria > Acidobacteriota > Thermoanaerobaculia > Gp7-AA8 > Gp7-AA8 > DASVHS01. The sequence goes on from DASVHS010000597.1 coordinate 6,292, forward strand.
CGTGAACGACGAGTTGTCGAGCTCCACGACGCGCTCGCCCTGCTTCACGTTCACGCCGTCCGTCGCCAGCCATTTGATCGACGTCACCCACTGCGGCAACGTCGGCACGGTGATCGCTTCGCCGCGCGCCGCCTCGAGCTCGCCGGTCAGGACGAGCTCGCGCGTGAACGTGCCGCGGCGGACGCGAAGCGCGTTGTGCGGCGCTTCGTCGGAGTAACCCGAGAAGCACGCAACGATCAGCAGCGACGCCGCCGCCGCTGGAACCATCGAAATGCGCATACGAGAGTGTGCACTCATTCTGGATTCAGTGGTTAGACGGAGCCAGAACGAAGCGGTTACTATCGGCGACGATGACCGAGGTTCCTGTGAGTGCGCGGGCGCGGTTCACGCTGCGGCGGGTGGCGGCGGGTGACCACACGTTCGGCGAGGACGTGCGGGCCGGGCTGGCCGCCGTCCAGAAGTCCGTCCCGCCCCGCTACTTCTACGACGACCTCGGCTCGGCGCTGTTCGACGCCATCTGCAATCTGCCGGAGTACTACCCGACGCGCGCCGAAAGCGAGCTGCTGCAGAGTCACGCGCGCGACATCGTGAGCGCGGTTTCGAACGTCGATCGAATCGTCGAGCTCGGCAGTGGCACCGCGACGAAGACGAGAATTCTTCTCGACGAGATCGTGACCGGAAAGCGCGAGGTCGAATACGTTCCGGTCGATATCGATCCGCATGTGCTGGAGAAGAGCGGGCGCGAGTTGCTGGCCGAGTACGGCGCACTTCGTGTCAACGCGGTCTGTTCCGATTTCACGCGGCCCGCGCACGCGCTGCGCGAAGCGATCGCAGAAGGGCGGACGCTCGTCCTGTTCCTCGGCTCGACGATCGGCAATTTTCAGCCGCGCGAGGCAGTCGCGTTGCTCCGCGACGTCCGGCGCATGCTCCGCCCCGGCGACTCGTTTCTCCTCGGCGCCGATCTGAAGAAGCCGAAGGAAATCCTCGAAGCGGCGTACAACGACTCGCTGGGCGTCACGGCGGCGTTCAACCTCAATCTGTTGCTGCGTATCAATCGAGAGCTCGGCGGCCGCTTCGACCTTCATTCGTTCGGCCACCGATCGTTCTACGACGAACGCCAGAGCCGCATCGAGATGCATCTCGTCAGCCTGCGCGAGCAGAGTGTCCGCATCGACGCCCTGAACGTGGAGGTTGCGTTCGGCGAGGGCGAGACGATCCACAGCGAGAATTCCTACAAGTACGATGACGACGCGCTGGCGCAGATGGCCGCCGACTCCGGGTTCGAGATGGCCGGGCGGTGGACCGACTCACAGAACCTGTTTGTGGATGTGCTGCTGAAGCCGCGGTAGTTTCTGTGTGGGTGCGGGCTTCAGCCCGCACAGTGCGGGCTAAAGCCCGCACCCACACAGAGAAATGCAATCGCAAGCTCCACGGTTTTCACACGCGACCTCCGCGTGTATCATTCGCGACCTGTGCCGGGGTAGCTCAGTTGGTTAGAGCACCAGATTGTGGATCTGGGGGTCGTGGGTTCGAGGCCCACCCCTGGTACCAATGAAACGATAGAAGAGGCGGCACTTAAGTGTGTCGCCTCACTTCGCGCTCCTCGTCGCGTTTCCTTCTGAATTCATGACAGTCGAACCACGCCTCTCGCGCGGCCTCCGGGACCTCCTGCCGGACCAGATGCTGGCCCGCCAGCAGATGGTGGACACAATCCGCCGCGTCTACGAGCTGTACGGCTTCGTTCCGCTGAGCACACCGGCGATCGAATTTCTCGACGTGCTGTCGGGAAGCGCGGGCCAGGAAGCGCAACAGTCGATTTTCCGCGTGACGAATCCGGAGAACGAATCCCTCGGACTCCGATTCGATCTGACCGTGCCACTCGCGCGCGTGATCGCACAGTACAAGGATTTGCCGCGCCCGTTCCGTCGCTATCAGGTTGCGTCCGTCTGGCGCGCCGACAAGCCGGACAAAGGTCGTTATCGCGAGTTCACGCAGTTCGACCTCGACTCCGTCGGCGTCGAATCGGAGATCGCGGACACCGAGATCATCGCCGGCATGTGCGACACGTTGTCGGCGCTGAACGTCGGACGCTATCTTGTCCGCTTCTCGAGCCGCGCAATCCTGAACCTGCTTCTCGAATACGGCGGTCTCTCGAAGGAACAGAGCGTGGATGTGTTTCGCGTGCTCGACAAACTCGACAAGGTCGGCATCGAGAAAGTGCGCCTCGAGCTGATGCAGGGCTACAAAGACGAATCGGGCGACACGATCCGCGGCCTGGGCATGTCACGCGACCAGGTGCAAAGAATCGAGCAGTTCCTGGCGATCCGCGGAAAACGGCGCGAGGTCCTCGATCAACTGCACGCACTGTTCGCGGGACTTGACGCGGCGCCCCTCTCCGACGTCGAGAAAATCTCGAATCACCTCTACTCCCTCGGCTACGACGACGATCGCGTGTCGCTCGATCTCTCGATCGCGCGCGGACTTGCCTATTACACCGGTCCGGTGTTCGAGGCAATCCTCCTCGACGCACCGCAGTTCGGATCGATCTTCGGCGGCGGCCGCTACGACAACCTCGTGACGCGTTTTCTCGGCGAAGCGATCCCTGCAGTCGGCGCCTCCATCGGCGTCGATCGACTCCTCGCCGCCCTCGCGCACCTCGGCACCATCGGGAAAGCGAAGGCGACGGCGCGCGTGCTCGTCGTCAACATGGATGCCGCGCTCGCGGACGATTACCTGCAGATGACATGGGAGCTGCGCCGCGCAGGCATCCCGACTGAGCTTTACATCGGCACCGCGAAGGGCCCGGGCAAACAGTTGAAGTACGCGGATCAGTACGAGATCCCGATCGTGTTGCTCTACGGGACGAATGAAAAGCAGCAAGGCATCGTCACGATCAAGGACATGACCGTCGGGCGGGAGAAAGCGAAAGCTGTTGGAGATCGCAAGGAATGGCTTGCGGCAAGGCAGGGCCAGACGACTGCGCCGCGTGGCGAGCTGGTGAGCGCGGTGAGACAACTATTGGCGGAGATCGAGAAGCTATGAACCGCCCTTATGTCATCCCGAGCGTGAGCGAGGGACCCGGGTGTGACGGGAGGCCGGCCTCCCCACCACCCGGGTCCCTCGCTCCCGCTCGGGATGACATAGGGTGGATCCCATGATCGTTCTCGATGGGGAGTCCCTCACGATCGAGCAGCTCGTGCGCATCGCGCGCGATCCGAGCGAGCGCGTCGAGTGCGATCCGCGGACGAACGAACGCGTGACGCGGGCCGAGCAGCTCATCGGACGCGTCGTCGAGAACTATCGCAAGGCTTTCGCGGCCGGCACCGCGGCGCCGACCGAGTACGGCGTGACGACGGGCTTCGGCGAGTTCAAGGACAAGCCGATTGCGCCGGACGACCTCGAACAACTGCAGCGCAATCTTCTGCTCAGCCACTCGGTCGGCGTCGGCGAGAACTCCGATCCCGACGATATGGCGAACTATTTTCCGGCCGAGGTGGTGAGGGCGGCGCTGACGACGAGGCTGAATGCGTTTCTGAAAGGACACTCGGGCGTGCGGCGGAAACTCGTCGCCATCGTCGAGGCCATGCTCAACCGCGCAGTCATTCCACTCGTGCCGCTGCGCGGATCGGTCGGTGCGAGCGGCGACCTCTGTCCGTTGTCGCATCTGTTTGTCGTGTTGCTGGGAGTCGGGCGTTTCTACATCGACGACGGCCGCGGGCGGCCGGCGCTTCACAATGCCGGCGAGCTGCCTCACGTTCTCGGCTTCCATGCCGACGAAATGAAGCCGACGTTCAAGGAAGGGCTCGCGCTCGTCAACGGCGCGAATTTCTCGGCGGGGATGCTTGCTCTCGCGGTTCACGACGCCGAGCGGCTTGTGGACACTGCGGACGCCGCGGCGGCACTCACCCTGGAAGCCGTGTGCGGTTGCACGCGCGCGCTCGATGACAAAGTGCACCAGGAGCGCGGCCACCTCGGTCAGATCGAGAGCGCGAAGCGAATGCGTTCGTTGCTCACCGGAAGCAAGCTCGCCGAGCGCGCCGGCGCCGTTCAGGATGCGTATTCGATCCGCTGCGCGCCGCAGGTTCACGGCGCAACGCGCGATACGCTCCGTTTCGTCCGCGCGATCGCCGAGCGCGAGATCAACGCCGCGACCGACAACCCGCTGTTCTTTCCCGACGAAGGCGAGCCATTCGACCTGAACTTTCGCCAGAACTGGCCGGACTGGTATCGCGGCGATCAGCGCCTCGCCTATTCAGCCGGTAACTTTCACGGTCAGCCGCTCGCCCTCGGTGCAGACTTCCTGACGATCGCCGTCGCGGAGCTCGCGAGCATCTCCGAGCGCCGGACGCAGCTCATGCTCGACGGAAATCACAATCGCGGGTTGCCGCAGAACCTGACGACGCGGCCCGGCGTGAACTCGGGATTGATGATCGCGCAGTACACGGCCGCCAGCATCGTGTCGGAGAACAAGGTCCTCGCGCATCCGGCATCGGTCGATTCGATTCCGACATCGGCGAATGCCGAGGATCATGTGTCGATGTCGACGCATGCGGGGCGGAAGTTGCGGACAGTCATCAGCAATGTCCAGGCGGTTCTGGCGATCGAGTTGATGACGTCGGCACAGGCGGTGGAGTGGCGCGTCGGAATGAATCTCGATCCCAACGCGCCCGCACCAAAACTTCTCGCAATCGACGAGGCGGACGAGCAGGCCGCGCAATTCGAGAAGAACGTCTCGGGGCGGTCAGCTGGAATCGCTGAGCATCTCGGCAAAGGCACACGCGTTCTCTACTTACGCATTCGCGAGATCGTGCAACCTGTGCTCATCGACCGGCCGCTCAGCGATGACATTCGCCGCCTGCGCGCGCTCACCGCTGAAACGCATACGAGACCTTGACGAACAGCTGCCGGTTCGACCGCAGCAGATCGCCGGTCACGCTCTGCGCCTCTTTGAGATCGCCGTAGCCCGCGTACATCACAGTCTGCCAGTTGAGTTTGTAAGCCCAGAGGAACTGCGTGCCGAGCGAGCCCGAGTGCCGATCGACGACAAACGTGTAGAGGCCCGGATTCTGATTCGTGCGGTCGTTCTGCACGATCGCGCGAACGAACGTCTTCGCGTTGAACGTGTAACGCGCGGTGAGTCGCTCGACCTGAGCAGTGAAGATGCGTCCGTGATCGCTCGTCTGCGTTTCGTTGAGCCAGCGCAGCGCGTTGTTCAGGCTGATCTCGAGGTGATCGGTCGGACGAAGAGTTCCGGTATACGTGAAATTCGCGCCGCGGCCGGTGCGCGCGTTCGCGAAGTCGATGTCCTGCCCGGCTGAACCGTCGATCGAGATCTGCGGGATGAAGCGATTGCCCGAGAACTGGACCGTGTAAAACACGAGATGGCGCGGCAGGATCTTGTCGTTGACGCGGAAGTTCTCGTAGGCGTATCGGATACGCGTGGACGATCGGAACTTGCCATCGGCGCCGAAGCCTCCGGAGATCAGGCTGTAGAGCTTCGATCCATTCTGAAGCGAGTCGTACTCACCCATGCCAAATGTGCGGATGCGATTGAAGAAACCGGTCGGACGAAACGTGTAGCCGCTCTCGGCGTAGTTCGATCGGAAGCCGACCTGCGGGACAAACCCGTTATCCGCCCGGAACTCATCACCGAAATCCTTCGCCTCGGTGAAAAAGTCGAAGACCTTCGTCTGGTGCTGCCACCAGAGATCGGCAGCGTGCGACGAGAGCTTGCGGCCGTCCCACTCCGTCGCCAGGTCGGGCCGGTTCGGGGTCGCGCTGCGGCTGAAGAGCAGCTGACCGGTGACGGTGTCGTGCTCGCCCATGCGGAGCTCGAAGTCGGGACCGAAGACGCGGTTGTAGGAGCCGCCGCCGTTCTCGCGCGTCGTGGCCAGGAAGCTGACGAACGACTTGCCGACGTCGCGTTTGTAGCGGCCGATGAACGCCGTCGACGAGAACGGCTGCTGCGCGAAGTTAGACCCGAGCGGCGATGGCAGGATGACGTCACCGCCGCCACGATCCTGGGCCACGAGGATCGTGTACTGGGAAGACGCGGTCTTGCCCGTCGATCGCAATCCGAACCGCGGCGACGTGATGGTGCGCGTGTAGACCGCCTGGATCGGCGTCTTCATCAGCTCCACGCCTTCGAGAAAAAACGGACGCTTCTCGGGCAGGAAGATCGCGAAGCGTTCGTTCGTGGAGATGACAGCGACGTCGGACTCGATCTGCGAGAAGTCAGGGTTGATCGTTCCGTCGATCGCGGTGTCGGCGTTCGGCGTCCACTTCAGGTCGATCCCTGCGTCTCCCTTCGCCGGCTTGTTCAGAAACGGAGTGCCGAGGCCGTCGCGGGTCTCGCCGATTTCGCGCGCGGTGACGTACGGTGCGGCGACGAGATGTCCGCCCGGCGGAAGGTCCTGCAGGCCGACGAGCGGACGGCGATTGCAGATGAAACAGTTCGTCCCGCGCGGCAGCCGGTTCGTGAACATCTGATAGCGCCGGTCGCGCGGCCAGTTCCGGTACAGCATGATCCCCCACTCGGGGGGATTGCGGTTCTCGTAGCGGAGCGTCGAGAACGGGATCCGCATCTCGAGAATCCAGCCGTCCTTCGTGATCTTCGTGGCCGTGTCCCAGAAGTAGTCGGGGGAGCTGTCCTCGCCGGTCGAATCGTCAGAGGCGGAGTCGTACTGAATGCCGCGTGCGTTCGCGAGAAACAAAATCGCAGTGCGACGATCGTTGCGCGTGTCGAGGATGATGCCCGCGTAATCGTCGGTGTTGCCGCCGATGTGGTCGCGGTCGTTGTACGGCGAACGGATGTCTTTCGGGTTGTCGAACATCTCGAACGCGGCATAGAGAAAGCGGCTGTCGTATGTGAGATACCCGACGCTCTTGACCTTCGGCTCACCGTTGTCGCTGACATTCGTCTCGTACCACTTGTCGAGACGGACCGCGTTCTTCCACCCCGGGTCCGACAGGTCGCCGTCGATCGTGATCGGCCCCTCGGCGCGAGTGATGTGGATCGGGCCATCAACTTCCTGCCCGAACGCCGGCGCCGCGAGGAGCAACGCCGTAAGCAATGCGCAGACTTTCAACATCTCCGACGGTACGTTGCGCGATTGTGTCAGGTTGCAACGATGCTGTCAGAGAGGAGTTAACGGATGAGCCACGTGATCACGCGCTTTCGATGATCACGATGTGCGGGACGCGCGCGCGATACCGCATGATCCGGCCGGCGACGCCGAGACCAAAGCCGGCAGCCGCGGCGATTCCTGCCCACGTCAT
>DASVHS010000598.1:0-5414 GCA_036382495.1 Thermoanaerobaculia bacterium
GCGGAGATGAACGGCAGCGTGATGCGCGTCTCCGGCGAGATCGAGAGCTCGCATTTCGCGCGCTCCGACGCCTCCTTCAACCGCTGCAGCGCCATCCGATCCTCGGTCAGATCGATGCCGGTGTCTTTTTTGAAGTTCTCGATCAGCCAGTCCATGATCCGTTTGTCGAAGTCTTCGCCGCCGAGGTATGTGTCGCCGGACGTGGAGAGGACTTCGAACAGACCTTCTTCGAGTTTCAGGATCGAGATGTCGAACGTGCCGCCGCCGAGGTCGTAGACGGCGATGATCTGGCTCTTCTTGTTGTCGAGACCGTACGCGAGCGCGGCCGCGGTGGGCTCGTTGATGATGCGCAGCACGTCCAGTCCGGCGATCTTGCCGGCGTCGCGCGTGGCCTGCCGCTGCGAGTCATTGAAATACGCCGGCACCGTAATGATCGCCTCGGTGATCGGCTCGCCGAGGAACTCTTCGGCGAAGGAGCGGATCTCCATCAGGATGAATGCGGAGACTTCTTCCGGCGAGTACTCGCGATCGCGGATCTTGACCTTGACGTCGCCGTTCGATGCCGGGACGACCTGATACGGCAGGACCTTCTTCGCGTGCGCGACTTCGTCCGACTCGAACTTGCGTCCGATCAGGCGCTTGATCGCGAAGATCGTGTTGTAAGGATTGGTGATGGCCTGCCGTTTCGCGATCTGGCCGACGAGCCTCTCGCCATCCTCAGTGAAGCCGACCACGGACGGCGTGGTGCGACTCCCTTCGCGGTTCGAGATCACCTGCGGCGTCGTGACGTCCACGACTGCGACACAGGAATTCGTCGTACCGAGGTCGATTCCGATGATTTTCGGCATCAGGCTTCAGTTCTGTCATTCCGAGCCGCGAAGACGGCGAGGAATCTGGGCGGGGGGCTGAGCCACCGCCCAGATTCCTCGCTCCCGCTCGGAATGACATCGATCAATCTACTGTATCTCATCGCTCTTCTCGGGCCCTCCGACGGCGACCTTGACCAGCGCCGGGCGGAGCAGACGATCGTGCAGGAAATAGCCCTTCTGCAGCAACGCCGTGACTGTCTGCGCGGGAACAGACGGATTCTCCTCGCGGATCACGGCTTCGTGGATGTTCGGGTCGAAGCGGACGTCGACCTCGTCGATGGGCTTGAGGCCGGCGCGCTGGATGATGTCGTAGAGCTGTTTGTAGATCAGCAGCACTCCCTTATGGAAGTCGTCGCCCTGCTCGGCGTGATCGAGCGCGCGATCGAAGTTGTCGAGCACAGGCAGGAGATCGCGCAGCAGGTTCGTGATCGCGTATTTGCGGAAATCGTCCTTCTCGCGGTCGGAGCGCTTGCGATAGTTCTCGAAATCGGCAACGGTGCGCAGATAGCGGTCGTTGAGTTTGCGCAGGTCTTCGCCGCCGGCCGGGACGGCTGAGGCGACGCCGCCGGGCTGCGTCTTCTGGTGCGTCAGCGTGTCGTCCGCTTCCTGCGCGGCCACTTCCATCTCGTGCTCGATGTCGGCGATCGACTCGCCGGTGTCCTCGAGAACGTAACTGTCGTCGTCGTTCTTGTCGTCAGGCATCAGTGCTTCTGCTCCTGTTCCTCTTCGATCTTACGGGAGAGTGCGCGGCCGAGATAGTCGACGAGAGGGGCCATGCGCGCGTACTCCATGCGCATGGGTCCGAGGATGCCGACCATCCCCAGCGGCGCGGAATGAGTTCCGTAGCGGCGGGCCACGATCGAGAAGTTGTGGACCTGCGTGAAGTCGCTCTCCGAGCCGATGAGAATCTGCAGCCCATCCTCGTCGAGGAACGATTCGAGGATGTGGATGAGCTTCTCCTTTTCCTGCAGCGCCAGAAACGTCTTGCGCAGCGCGCCGGCGTCGGCGAACTCGGGCTTCGAGAGCATCGAGGCCGCTCCCTCGACGATCAGATCGTGCACCGGCGCGACGTCGTTGACCGCCTCGATGCCGAGCGTGATCGTCTTCTGCAGCATCTCGTCGTGTAACGCCCGCTCCTGTTCCGTCAATCGGATGAGGCGCCGGCGAATCTGGTCGAGCGTCATGCCGCTGAACTCGGCGGTGATGTAGCGGCCGATCGTCTCGAGCTCGTCGCGCGTGAACGTGAGCCGGGTCTCGACGAGCTTGTTCACGACCATGCCGTTGCCGCCGACGATCACGCACATGATCTTGTTCTCGGCGACGAGGATGAAGTTCATGCTGCGGATTGCGAACTGCAGGAGAGTGGGCATGAACACCATGCCTACCTGGTCGCTCATCGACGACAGGAGTTTCGATGTCAGCTGCAGAACCTCGTCGACCTCGCTGGTCTGGCCGACCTGCTCGTCGATCGATTCCCGCTCGTGCGCACTCAGGTTGCGCGACTTCATCAGATGATCGATGAAGAAACGGTAACCGCGATCGGTGGGGACGCGCCCGGCCGACGTGTGCGGCTGCTGCAGGTAGCCCTGGTCTTCGAGGTCGGCCATGACGTTGCGGAGGCTGGCCGGAGAAAGCTGAAAGCGGTCGCACTTCGCCAGCGTCCGCGAGCCGATGGGCTCGCCGCTGGCGATATGCTGCATGACGATCTCCCGGAGCACCTCGCGGGCGCGAGCGTCGAGATCGTCAGCGTGAATGTCGAGCTTCTGTACCATAGGCATCGCCCTGGCACTCATTTATCCCGAGTGCCAACTGTCGTGTCAAGATTAACCGTATCAATGAGAAAGCTGTTCCTCATCCTGCTTCTCTGCGTGCCGCTCCGGGCGGCAACGGTCGACCGGGTCGCGGCCGTGATCGACAGGGAGGTCATCGCCGTCAGCGAAGTCTCCCAGATGGTCGAGACCCGCTTCTTTGCCCACCCCGCCGGACAGAGCGACGACGACTACCGCCACATGGCGCTCGAAAACCTGATTGCGCAGGCACTTCGGTACCGGGACGTTGAGCGGTTCGGGGCGCAGGACATCCCCAAAGACTCGATCGAGGCGCGCCTGCAGGAGATCCAGAAGCGGTTCGCGTCACCGGCCGAATTCGCCGCCGTTCTGCAACGGGCGGAGCTGACGCTCGACGACCTCCGGACGCTGGTCAAGCGGCAATTGCAGGTCGAGGCGTACATCCAGGAGCGATTCGCTCCGCTCGTGTTCATCCCGAACGAAGACATCGACGTGTATTACCGCGGCACGTGGAGTCAGCAGCGGCGGACGCGCGGCCTGCCGATCCCGCCGATTGGCGACGTGCGCGAGGAGATTCGAACGCTGCTTCGATCCGACCGGCTGCAGCAGGAAGTGGAGACGTGGACGACGCAGCTGCGCACGCGCGCGAACGTGGATGTGTATGCGTGGCGGTGAGCTCTTAGCTCTCAGCTCTTAGCACTGCTGGTTAGTGTCCGGGTTCTGTGTGGGTGCGGGCTTCAGCCCGCACATCGCGGGCTAAAGCCCGCGGCCACACAGAAGCAGAACTACTCCACCAATTTCACGAACTCATCTTCCGTGAGCACCGGAACTTTCAGCGATTTCGCTTTGTCGAGTTTCGTGCCGGCGGAGTCGCCGGCGACGACGTAGGACGTCTTCGACGACACTGAGTTCGATGGCTTGCCGCCCTCTCGCTCGATCAGCTTGTGGATCTCGTCGCGCGAGAAACGCGAAAGAGTTCCGGTGACGACCACCGTTTTGCCGGCCAGGCGGCTTCCTGTCGCCGTCGCGACGTGTCGCGGCGCGACACCGAGACGCTGCATTTTTTCGATGCGCTCGCGATTCGCCGGTACCGAGAAGTAGAAGCTGATCGACTCGGCGAGCTTCGGCCCGATCTCCGGGACCTCGACGAGCTGCTCGACCGTCGCATCCATCAACGCGTCGATCGACTTCATCGCCTCAGCGAGCACTTTTGCCGCGCGCTCCCCGACGAAGCGGATGCCGAGGGCGAAGATGAATCGCGAGAGGTCGTTGTGCTTCGACTTCTCGATCTGTTCGATCAGCTTCTCCGCCGACTTCTCGCCCTTACGCTCGAGCGCGGCCACCTGCTCCGCTGTCAGCTCATAGAGCGACGCGTAGTCGGTCACGAGCTTCGCGTCGAGCAGCGACTGAACCGTCTGCCATCCCAGCCCTTCGATGTCCATCGCCTTGCGGGAGCCGAAATGCGTGAGCGACTGCAGCACGATCGCCGGACAACCCTGGTTGATGCAACGGATCGCGACCTCGTCTTCGAATCGATGCAGCGGCTGTTTGCAGACCGGACACTTTTTCGGCGGATGGACGATGCGCGCGCCGCGGCGGCGTTTGTCTTTGAGGACGTCGACGACTTTCGGGATGATGTCGCCGCCCTTCTCGACCATGATCGTGTCGCCGATGCGCACGTCCTTGCGCGCCAGCTCGTCGAAGTTGTGCAGCGATGCGTTCACGACCTTCGTGCCGCCGAGGCGGACGGGGTCGAATTCGGCGACGGGGGTGACGCTGCCGGTTCGTCCCACATACAGATTGATCGCCCGCACGATCGTCTTCGCCGCCTCGGGCGGATATTTGTAGGCGATGGCCCAGCGAGGCGCCTTCGACGTCGTCCCGAGCTCGAGCTGTTCCTCGCGGCGATTGACCTTCACGACGATGCCATCGATGTCGAACGGCAGATCGTGACGACGCTCGTGCCACTCGCTGATGAACGTCTCCACGTCCGCGATCGACGAGCAGAGTTTGCGTTGCGGGTTCAGCGGGAAGCCCATTTTCTCGAGCGTCTCGTACGCCTGCCATTGCGATTCGATGCGCAGACCATCGGCGCGCACGACGTGATAGATGAACGCGCTCAACCGCCGCCGCGCCGCGAGCCGCGGATCCTTCTGGCGGAGCGAACCGGCGGCGGCGTTGCGCGGATTCGCGAGCGGCTCCTGGCCCGCTTCCTCGATCTCCTCGTTGATCTTCGCGAAGTCCGTCTTCGAGATGTAGATCTCGCCGCGCACTTCGAGCGTCTCGAATTTCGTCTTCACGCGGAGCGGCAGGACGCCGACGGTGCGCACGTTTGGTGTGACGTCATCACCCCGAACACCATCTCCCCGCGTGGCGGCGCGTATCAGCGCACCGTTTTCGTAAAGAAGATCAATGGACACGCCGTCGATCTTCAGCTCCGCCTCGTATTCGATTTCCTCGCGTCCGAGGCCCCGCTTCACGCGCTCGTGCCATTCGTGCAGCTCCTCGAGCGAATACGCGTTCTCGATCGAGAGCATCGGCGGCTCGTGAATGACGGTCGCGAAGCCGGCGACCGTTTCGCCGCCGACGCGCGCAGTCGGCGAATTCGGATCGGCGTACTGAGGATGCTGCGCCTCCAGTTCCTGCAGGCGGCCCATGAGCTGATCAAAGTCGAAGTCACTGATCTCGGGCTCGCCCGCGTAATAGAGGCGGTTGTGGTGTTCGAGCTGTTCGCGCAGCTTCAGGATCTCGGACTTGG
>DASVHS010000599.1:0-7865 GCA_036382495.1 Thermoanaerobaculia bacterium
GGCAGGCGCGCGCTCGGCCTGTCGACCGCGGAGATCGTCGGCGTCACAGTGACGGGTGTGTGCATCGCGATCATCGTGGGCGCTCCGATTCTCCTGCTCTTCTCCGCCGTGTCGCACGCGCAGAACTCGACCGGGAATCGCAGGTTTTATCGACGGCTCGGTCCAGGGCGATGGCTCGAGGGCACGTGTCTCGGCATCGCGCAGGCGATGGGATGGAGCGTGACGTACGTGCGACTCGTCTTCGCGTTGTTCACATGGCCGTGGTTCCATGGCGCAGGCCTGCTCGCGTACCTCGTCTGCACGCTGGCGATGCCCGTGCATCCTGCGGACCGGCACTTCTTGTTGCGATTCCGAATCGCGCGCGCCTGGAGGAGGTTGCGTGGAACAGAAGACGTTCGGCAATACGTCTGACGCGACCAGTTCCATCGGCTTCGGCGCGATGCCGCTTTCGATTCAAGGCCGCCCGCCCGAAGAACAGAGCCGGCAAGTTCTTCACGCGGCGATCGACGCCGGTGTGACCTTCATCGACACCGCCGACGTCTACTGCCTCGACGACTCCGACCTCGGCCACAACGAGCGGCTGATCGCGTTCGTCCCGCGCGCACGGAAAGAAAACGTCACGGTTGCCACGAAAGGCGGGCTGCGCCGGCCGAAAGGCGCGTGGACGAACGACGGCCGTCCGAAGCACATCCGCGAGGCGTGCGAGCGAAGTCTGCGCGCACTGGAGACCGATCAGATCGCGCTCTATCAGTTTCACGCGCCCGATCCCGGCTATCCGTTCGAGAAGAGCGTCGAGGCATTTGCGGAGTTGCAACGCGAAGGCAAAGTGAAGGACGTCGGGCTGAGCAACGTGACGGTGAAGCAGATGGACGTCGCGTCGAAGACGCGTGATTAGTCGCGTCGGTGCAGAACCGTCTCAATCCGTACTTTCGCGAGGCGCTCGAGAACGGTGTCGTGTACGAGTGCGACCAGCGCGGCATCGCGTTCCTCGCGTACAGCCCGGTCGGCGGCGGACGACTCGCAAAGAAGTTGCCGCAGTTCCCGGTCCTGCAGGAAATCGCTCGCGCGCATGACGCGACGCCGCACGCGGTCGTCCTGGCGTGGGTTCGATCGAAAGGCAGCACGGTGATGCCGATTCCCGGCGCACGGACCGTCGAGCACGCGCTCGATTCGGTGCGTTCGTCGGCGCTCACGCTGACCGCCGCGGAGATCGCCGCGATCGACGCCACGGAATTCTCACGCGCGTAGGCGCGATTGGCTTTATTCTTTTCAATCGTGACCACGCAAGCCGAACACGAAGTCGCGACACAGAAGCGCGACGGATGGACCGTCGAAGACGCGTCGGCGCTCTACATGATCGATCGCTGGGGCGCGGGTTACTTCGACGTCAACGCGCGCGGCGACCTCACCGTTTCTCCGCTGCAGGAGCGCGGCACCGCCATCCCGATCATCGATGCGTTGCGCCAGGCGCAAGTGCTCAACCTGCAGGCGCCGATCCTCATCCGCTTCCAGGACCTGCTGCGGCACCGAGTGGAAATGCTGAACAACGCGTTCAATCGCGCCATCGCCGACAACAACTACCGCGGCGTCTATCGCGGTGTGTTTCCGATCAAGGTCAATCAACTGCGCGAAGTCGTCGAAGAGATCCTCGACGCCGGACGTCCGTTCAACTACGGACTGGAAGTCGGGTCGAAGCCGGAGATCTACGCCGGCCTGGCCATGCACGCGGATCCCGAGGCCCTCATCGTCTGCAACGGCTACAAGGACTCGTCGTACATCCGCATGGCCATGCTCGGACGCAAGCTCGGCAAGAAAGTGATCGTCATCGCCGAGAAGGTCTCGGAGATTCGCGCCATCATGAAGATCGCCGCGGAGATGAACGTCGAGCCGTGGATCGGCATGCGCGTGCGACTTCTTTCGAAAGGCGCGGGCAAGTGGGCGACGTCCGGCGGCGAGCACGCGAAGTTCGGCCTGTCGACCGAAGAGATCCTCGACGCGATCGAGATGCTGCGCGAGGCGAAGATGGAGTCGGCGTTCAAACTTCTCCACTTCCACATCGGCTCGCAGATCCCCGACATCCTGACCATCAAGCGCGCTGTCCGCGAGGCGGCGATGTATTACGCGAAGCTGTTCAAGGCCGGACACCCGCTCGAATACCTCGACGTCGGCGGCGGACTGGCGATCGACTACGACGGTTCGCGCTCCACGTTCCACTCATCGATGAACTATTCGGTCGAAGAGTACGCGCGCGACATCGTCTACAACATCATGGACGTCTGCGACGACGAGAAGGTGCCGCATCCGAACATCGTGTCGGAGTCGGGACGCGCCATCGTGGCGCACCACTCGGTCCTCGTCGTACAGGCGTTCGGCTCGATCGAGAAGACGCCGCTCGAGCCGCGCATCATCCAGACCGCCGACCACAAACTCGTCCGCGAGATTCTCGACGTCGATCAGACGCTCAGCGAGGCTCGCGTCAACGAGTCGTGGCACGACCTCGAACAACTGAAGGAACAGGCCCAGACGATGTTCGAGCTCGGCCTGCTCAGCCTCGAAGTGAAGGCCCGCGTCGAAAGCCTGTTCTGGCAGGTCGCCGAACGCATCCAGCTCATCGTCGATCGCATGGACCCGGCTGAAGTGCCCGAAGACGTGAGGAACCTGAAGATCGAGCTTGCCGATCAGCACATCTGCAACTTCTCGGTCTTCCAGTCTCTCCTCGACCACTGGGCCCTCGGACAGCTGTTTCCGATCGTGCCGATTCACCGGCTCGATGAACGGCCGCAACTCGAGTCGACGCTCGTCGACATCACATGTGACTCGGATGGCAAAGTGTCGAAGTACATCGACCTCACCGACGTGCGCGAGACCCTTCCCCTCCACGACCTCCGCGACGGCCAGCCCTACTACCTGGGCATCTTTCTGACGGGTGCGTACCAGGACATCATGGGCGACATCCACAACCTCTTCGGCCGCGTCAACGAGGTCCATGTGTTCCTCGACGAGGATGAAGAGAGCGGCTTCTACATCGAGGAAGAGATTCCGGGTCAGTCGATCGGCGAGGTCCTCGCCATGACGCAGTACGACTGGCGCGACCTCGAGAAGCGGATGAAGTCGCAGATCGACGCGGCCATCAAACAGGACCGCCTGAAGCCGACAGAAGGCATGCGCCTGCTGCAGGATTACGAGCGCGGCCTCAAGGACCAGACCTACCTGACTCTGGAGTAGAGTCCCGGAAATCACGGCGGCAACCAATCGGTTACGGTTGGTCAGGAATCAATACCGCACAGGAGAATTCAACATGCGTAGATCACTCATGCTCGCGCTCGCTGTGATCGCGTTCGCCGCGAACGCGTTTGCGATGGGCGAGGCCAGACTCACCGGGAAGATCCTCGATGGTGTGACGAAGAAACCGATCGCCGACGCGGTGATCACGGTCGTGGCGACCGAGGGGAAGACGTTCCACCAGGAGTACAAGGCGAAGGCGGATGGGACGTACGCCATCTTCCTTCTCGACGGCACGCTGCACTACGAGTTCACGTATGCCGCGCCCGGCTATCGTTCGTACAAGGAAGTGATGAAGCTGAAGCTCGGAGAGGCGAATTCGCGCGACATCGAGCTGAACTCCAGCGCCGCTGCGACGGTTCCTGCCGCCGAGATCAAGGTCGATCCGGCTGTCCTCGCGTACAACGAAGGCGCCGAGCTGGCGAACCAGGGGAAGGACGCGGAAGCGCTCGCGAAGTTCGAGGCCGCCGTAGCGGCGAAGCCGGAACTGGCTGCCGGATGGCAGGCCCTCGCGAAGATTGCGCTTCGCACGAAGAACTACCCGCGAGCGATCGAAGCCGCCAACAAGGCTCTGACGTTTGATCCCGACGAGATGGACATGTACGGCGTGCTGTACGAGGGATACAAAGCGACCGGCGACAACGCGAAGGCCGCCGAAGCGCGCAAGAAGATGCCCGCGAACGCTGCGGCGAGCTTCAACGACGCCGCGAAGTTGATCAACTCGGGCAAAGACGCGGATGCGGAACCGCTCCTCAAGGCGGCGATTGCGGCCGACGAGAAATTCGCTCCGGCGTACTACGAGCTCGGGATGCTCTACGTCCGCACCGGAAAAAACGCGGAGGCGAAGACGAACCTCCAGAAGTATCTCGAACTCGACCCGAACGGCAAGGATGCTGCGACGGCCAAAGAAATGATGAAGTACGTCAAGTAGCTCTCAGCTGTCAGCTCTCAGGGGAACCACATCGCGTGGTTCCCTTTTTTTGTCTGCGGAATCTCGTTATCCGCGTCTAATGTTGCAAATCGGCCAGGAGGCCTCCCCATGAAGATGAAGTCCACACTTGCGGTGCTCGCGCTCTTCGTACTGTCGTCGTGCGCGTCGATGAAATCCGACAGCGGCAAAGGCGCGGCCAACGTCAATATCCCGAAACCCGACATGCAGATCCAGCAGCTGAGCACTGTGCCTCCCGCTGCGCGACATATCGAAGGGGGCATTCCGATCCAGTACGCGCTGGCCGTGCAGAACCACGCCGGTGGCCCGATCACGCTCAAACAGGTGACTGTTGTTTCGATGGGCTATGGGGCCTACGACGTCCCGTCGACGTCGCGGCCGTTCCAGGCGCTGATTCAGGCGGATCAGACGCAGATCGTCGACTTCTGGGTGCCTGCGAACATCAACACCACGTCGCTGGTCGGCGCGAATGGCCCGGTGACGCTGCGCATCACGGCGACGTTCGACTCGCCTGAAGGCCAGTTCCAGCACGTGGTCGTGCAGCAGGTCAACCCGATGACCGGCGTCGACGGCAGCAACCAGTAGCTTTCACACGAGCGCGGGGATCGCTTCCGGCTCGTACGCCAGGATGGGTGCGAGCCACCGCTCGGCTTCGGACAGCGCCATCTGCTTCCGCGCCGCGTAATCGAGGACCTGGTCGCGTCCGATCTTTCCCACCGAAAAGTACTTCGACTGCGGATGCGCGAAGTACAAGCCGCTGACCGCCGCTGCCGGCGTCATCGCGTACGACTCGGTCAGATGAATGCCGGCGCGCTCGGCGCCGAGAAGCGTAAAGATCGTGCGCTTTTCGGTGTGATCGGGACACGCCGGGTAGCCCGGCGCCGGACGGATGCCGCGGTACTTCTCGGCGATCATCTCTTCCGGCGACAACTTCTCGTCGGGCGCATACCACCCCGCCCTCACATCCCGATGCAGCTTCTCCGCAAGCGCCTCGGCCAGCCGGTCGGCGAGCGCCTTCGTCATGATGCTGTTGTAGTCGTCGTGATCGCGCTGGAAGCGGGCCACGAGCTCCTCGACGCCGATCCCGGTTGTCACGGCGAACGCGCCAATGAAGTCGTTGATGCCGTTCTCTCTGGGTGCGATGAAGTCGGCGAGCGCGAAGTGCGGCCCGCTGTGCTCCTGCTGCTGCCGCAGCGTGTGAATCGTCGCGATCCGGCGTTCGTCGTCGAACAGCTCGATGTCATCGCCTGCAGCGTTCGCGCGCCAGAACCCGTACGCTGCCCGCGCTTTCAGCAGCCGTTTGTCGATGATCTCGGCGAGCAGCTTGCGCGCGTCGTCGTACAGCTCTTTCGCGCGCGGCTCCTTGATAATCTCAGGAAAGCGTCCGCGCATCTCCCACGTCTGGAAGAACGGGGTCCAGTCGATGAACGGCTCGATTGACTGCAGCGAGACGTCGTCGAGAATCTTCGCGCCGAGGAATGGAGGATGTTCCGGCGTCGGGAAGTCCAGTCGCAGCCGGCGGCGCCGCGCGTCTTCGATCGAGACGAGCACGCGATCGCCCTGACGCGATTCCTGCTCGCTGCGCAGGTGCTCGTACTCCGACTTCGTTTTGCGAATCAGATCGTCGCGCTTCTCGTCGCTGAGCAGCGAGCTGACAACGCCGACTGCGCGCGACGCGTCGAGCACGTGCACCGTCGTCGAGGTGTACTTCGGTGCGATTCTCACCGCGGTGTGCAGCTTGCTCGTGGTCGCGCCGCCGATCAGCAGCGGGGTCTTGAATCCGCGCCGCTCCATCTCCCGCGCCACATGCACCATTTCGTCGAGTGACGGGGTGATGAGCCCGGACAATCCGATAATGTCCGCCTTCTCGGCGATCGCGGTGTCGAGAATCTTTTCGGCACTGACCATGACGCCGAGGTCGATGACCGCGTAGTTGTTGCAGCCGAGGACGACGCCGACGATGTTCTTGCCGATGTCGTGGACGTCGCCTTTGACCGTGGCCATGACGATCTTGCCGCGCGCGGAGTAGTCGCCCGCTGCTGCTTTCTCCGCTTCCATGAACGGCAGCAGATACGCGACCGCTTTCTTCATGACACGCGCGCTCTTGACGACCTGCGGCAGGAACATCTTTCCGGCGCCGAAGAGATTGCCGACGACGTTCATGCCGTCCATCAGCGGCCCTTCGATGATCTGCAGCGCAGTCGGATATTTCTTGCGCGCCTCGGCGAGGTCTTCGTCGAGATGGTCGACGATCCCCTTCACGAGCGCATGCGACAGTCGCTCTTCGACGTTTCCGGTGCGCCACGTCTCGCCGGCGCGTGCGGCCGCCGGACCGACAGCCCTGACCTGGTCCGCGAACGCGAGCAGCCGCTCGGTCGAGTCGGGACGGCGATTCAGCAGCACGTCTTCGACGAGGTCGAGCAGATCGCGCGGAATCTCCTCGTAAATCGCCAGCTGGCCGGCGTTGACGATTCCCATCGTGAGCCCGGCTTTGATCGCGTGATACAGAAACGCGGCGTGCATGGCCTCGCGAACGACCTTGTTTCCGCGGAACGAAAACGAGACGTTGCTGATGCCGCCCGACGAGCTCGTGAGCGGGAAACGCTGATGCAGTTCGCCGACCGCCTCGATGAACGAGAGGCCGTAGCTGTTGTGCTCTTCCATCCCCGTGGCGACCGTGAGCACGTTCGGATCGAAGATGATGTCTGTCGGGTCGAACCCCACCTCCTCGGTGAGGATGCGGTAGACGCGCGACGCGATCTCGATCTTGCGCTCGGTCGTGTCGGCCTGCCCCTTTTCGTCGAACGCCATCACGACCGCGGCCGCGCCGTAACGTTTGACGAGCCGTGCGTGCTCGCGGAAGACGTCTTCGCCTTCCTTGAGGCTGATCGAGTTCACGACCGCCTTACCCTGCACGCATTTCAGCCCCGCTTCGATGACCGACCACTTCGAACTGTCGATCATGATCGGTACGCGCGAGATGTCCGGCTCGGACGCGACGAGATTGAGAAAGTCGGTCATGACACGCTCGGAGTCGAGCAGCCCCTCGTCCATGTTGACGTCGAGGATGTTTGCGCCGCCGTCGATCTGCTGCTTAGCGATCGCGAGTGCACCTTCGAGGTCGCCTGCTTTGATCAGCTGCGCGAACTTCGGCGAGCCGGTGACATTCGTGCGCTCGCCGACCATGATGAAGTTCGAGTCGGGACGAACGGTCAACGCCTCGAGACCGCTGAGTCGGAGGTGCTTCTCCGGCGTTGGCGGAACGCGCGGCTTCAGGTCTTTGACAGCGTTTGCAATCGCGCGGATGTGGTCCGGTGTCGTCCCGCAGCATCCGCCGACGACATTCAGCCAGCCGTTCGCTGCGAAGTCCTTCAGCAGCGCGGACATCGACTGCGGCGTCTCGTCGTAGGCGCCGAGCGCGTTCGGAAGGCCGGCGTTCGGGTAGCAGGTGATGAAGACCGGTGCGATTCCCGAGAGCTCTTCGATATGCGGCCGCATCTCTTTCGCGCCGAGCGCGCAGTTCATGCCGACCGAGAGCAGTGGCGCGTGCGAGATCGAGTTCCAGCTCGCCTCGACAGTCTGGCCGGACAGCGTGCGGCCGGACGCGTCGGTGATCGTGATCGACGCCATGAGC
>DASVHS010000600.1:0-2174 GCA_036382495.1 Thermoanaerobaculia bacterium
CAGGAACTCGGCGATCTTGTCCCGGTGGAGGACAGGCGCCTCGCCTGTCCGCGGTGCCTCCGCTGGCTGGACAGGCGAGGGCGCCTGTCCTCCACTTTTCTCTTTGTTTTCTTTCGCTTTCTGTCGGACCTTCACGAGATCAACCATGGGCAGGCTCCAGCTCGTGCTCGCGCGCTGCCGAGTCGACTCGGGCCGCGTCGACGATCTCGGCGTCTTCCCCGAAGGCATCGAGCAACGCGGTCGTCGCCAGCGCGTTGATCAGTCGTGGAACGCCGCCGCTGAGAACGTGAATCTCCTCCATCGCATCACGACTGAATGGATTGCGCGTTCCGCCGGCGACATGGATTCGATGGTCGATGTATTGGATGGTGTCCTCGAGCGACAGCGGTTTGAGCGTGTAACGCATCCCGATCCGTTGTCGAAGCGGGGCGTACGAGCTTCGCTGCAGCCGCGTGTGCAGCTCCGGCTGTCCGATCAGGATCACCGACAGCAGGTTCTGATCGTCGAGCTGAAAGTTCGTCAGCAGGCGGATCTCGTCGAACGTCGACTTGCTCGGGATCAGCTGCGCCTCGTCGATGATCAGGACGGGTTCGCGCCGTGCTTCGTACAGCTCGACGAGCTTCGACTGGATCTCTTCGAGCAGGTTGTTGCGGATGCGCGACATCGTGCAGCCGAGGGCGGCGGCGATCGCGTGGATGAGCTGAGTGGGAGTGACGCGCGGATTGATGAGCAGGATGATCGGACGCGATTCGCCGATTCTGTCGATCAAAGCACGCGACAACGTTGTCTTGCCTGAGCCGACATCGCCGGTCAGAAGAGCGAGCTCTTTTTCTTCGACGGCGTACTCGAGCCGCGCCAGCGCCTCTTTGTGCTGAACGCTCTCGTACAGGAACGCCGGATCGGGCGTCTTGCCGAACGGTTTCGCGGTGAAGCCGAAGAATTCTTCAAACATTGACGGCCGCTCGCGCCTGTCGCGCTTTTCCGCCGAATCGCTCGATCAGTGATGCTGTGTCGACGACGAGCACGATCTCGCCCTCGCCGACCTCCGTCGCCCCGGCCACACCGGGCACGCTCTTCAAACGTTCGCCGATCGCCTTGATGACGATCTCCTGCTGGCGTACGAGCTGGTCGACGAGGATGCCGATCGACTTCTCGCCCGCGCGCGTGACGACGACGAACCACTTGCGATCTGCTGAGTGGAGGACAGGCGAGGACGTCTGTCCTCCACCGTCCTTCAGATTGAACGCGTCCGCGAGTCGCAGCAGCGGCACCGCGTTGTCGCGCAACGTGAAGACCTCGCGCCGTGCCAGCGTGCGGATGTCACGCGAATAGATCCGCAGTGACTCTTCGACCGCGGTCAGCGGGATGGCGAACTTTTCGCCGGCCGCGCGCACGATGAGCGCCTGGATGATCGCCAGCGTGATCGGAAGCATGATCCGGAACGTGACGCCCTGCCCCGGCTCGGAGATGATGGTGATCGTTCCCTTCAACTGCTGAATGTTGCGCTTCACGACGTCGAGCCCTACACCGCGGCCGGAGATCTCGCTGATCGAGGCCGCCGTCGAGAAGCCGGGCGTGAACATCAGCTCATGCGCTCGCTCGTCGTCGATGGTCTCGCCGGCGCCGATCAATCCCCGCTTCACTGCCGCCGCACGAATGCGTTCGGTATCGATGCCCCGGCCGTCGTCGCGCACGTCGATCACGACCGAGTTCCCCTGCTGATACGCGGTGAGCGTCACGCGGCCGACAGGCGGCTTGCCGAGCCGGGCACGCTCGTCCGCCGGCTCGATACCATGGTCGAGCGCGTTGCGGATGATGTGCATCAGCGGGTCGGTCAGCTCCTCGACCATCATCTTGTCGAGCTCCGTGTCCTCGCCGCGCAGCACCAGCTCGATTTCCTTCTTCAGCTCGCGCGCGACCTTGCGGACCGTCCGCGAGAGCTTCGAGAAGATCTGACCGACCGGCACCATCCGCATCTCGATCACGGACCGCTGCATCTCGTTCAACTTGCGATCGAGGTTGCGCGTGACTTTCGCGATCTCCTGCGTCAGCTTCCGGTCCGAGATCGTCTTCGCGATGTTGTCGAGCTGCGTCCTTTCGATGTTCAGCTCGCCGACGATGTTCATCACGTGATCGAGCCGCGAGATATCCACGCGCACGGTCTGGGAGATGGA
>DASVHS010000601.1:0-8021 GCA_036382495.1 Thermoanaerobaculia bacterium
GTCACTTCACTCGATCCCGTACCATCACCGCCAGCTCGCGCAGCGGATCGGCGGCCGCGCGCATCGGCGCGATCGCGGCCAGCGACGTTTCGACGAGCTCCGCCGTCAGCTTCCTTGCCCCGTCGACGCCGGCGAGTTTCACGAACGTCAGACGCTGCTCATCCTTGCCGACGTCTTTTCCGAGCTGCGCGACATTCGACGTGACGTCGAGGACGTCGTCGGTGATCTGAAACGCGAGGCCGAGGTTCTTGGCGTAGACCTCGATGCGACGGAGCGCGGCGGCGTTGCCGTTCGCGAGCATCGCCCCAACCGCGGCGGCCGCGACGAACAGCGCGCCCGTCTTGCGCGAGTGAATGAACTCGAGCGTATCGAAGTCGAGCGTCGATCCGCTGCTGTGGAGGTCCACCGACTCGCCGGCCACTGTCCCGTCCCATCCGACTGCGTCGACGACACGCTGCACGACGTCGTGTGCGGCCCAGCCGCGCGGGCGCGCCGCGCGGTGGTTCGCGACGACGAGTCCATACGCGTGGTTGAGCAGCGCGACCGCCGTGAGAATGGCGAGGTCCTCGCCGAACTGACGGTGCAGCGTTGGCGCGCCGCGCCGCACCATCGCATCGTCCATCGACGGAAGATCGTCGAGGATCAGCGACGACGTGTGAATCATCTCCATCGCCGCCGCCGCATCGAGGAGCTGCTTCGGTTTCTTTCCCAGCGCTTCGCCGGCGGCGAGCGTGAGAATCCCGCGGACACGTTTGCCCGCCGATGTGATCGCCTGCCGCAGCGGCTCGACAAGGGGCTCTGGCGCGGAGACGTGTTCCGCGATCGCGTTCAAATGCTCGTCGATCAATGTTCGACGTGATTCGAAGTAATCCATTTCTCTACGTTACCGGCAACCGGCAACCGAACTGGCGCCGCCGCACTCCTAAAGGTAACATCGCACGCAGCGAGGTCCCTGGCTACGCAAAAATTCGGGCGGCGGGAGCAGATGTGGGCGGCGGTGGTTTCATTCACCATCCTTTTCTCCGTCGCCGTCTGGATCATTCCCGGAATGACCTTCGAGACGTGGTGGAAGGTCTTCCTCGCGGGAGGCTTTTCCGCGGTTCTGTGCGTCGGCGTTTTCGATTACCTCATCCGCCGCGACGTCGGCCGCCGTGAATCGTCGATCGCTCTGCTCAACCGCATCGCTGACGGCGACCTCTCCGTCACCGCGCGCCAGATCGTCGTCGCCACGCACTCCGCAAGGATGTCCGCGGCGATGCGGGCACTGGTCACGAATCTCGACCGCACGATCCGCCGCTTCTCGCAACTCTCCGGCGACGTCTCCCGCGTCAGCGAACAAATCACCGGCCGCTCCCGCATCCTCGGCCGCAGCGCGAACGACCAGCTCGAGTCGACCGGACGCACATCCGAGTCGGTGACGCAGATCGATCAGTCGATCAACGCCGTGCGGACGAGCATGGAGCAGCTCTCCCGGAATGCCGAGGAGACGTCGACGTCGATTCTGCAGATGTCGGCGAGTATCGAGGAGGTCAGCCGCATCGCCGACACGCTCGCGCGTTTCGTCGACGAGACCGCCACCGCGTTAGACGAGATGTCCGCCTCCATCAATGAAGTGGCGACGAACACGGAGAGCTTCTCTTCGTTCGCAACGCAGACCGCCAGCTCGATGGTGCAGATGAACGCGACGACGCTGGAGATTGGACGCTCGGCGCGCGAGTCGGCGTCACTGGCGCGCCATGTGACAGACGCCGCGAACGAGGGGCGGAACGCGGTCGGCGGCACGGTCGACGGCATGCAGAAGATCCAACAATCGGTGGGAGAGGCGCAGAGCGCGCTCGCCGAGCTCGCCGAGCGTTCCCAGGAGATCGGCGACATCATCCGCGTGATCGACGACATCGCCGGTCAGACGAATCTCCTGGCGTTGAACGCGGCGATCATCGCCGCGCAGGCAGGCGAGCGCGGAAAGGGCTTCGCGGTCGTCGCCGATGAGATCCGCGATCTGTCCGAGCGCACATCGACGTCGACCGACGAGATCCGCACATTGATTCAGAACGTGCAGCGCAGCGTCGAACGCGCGGCGGAGCAGATGACGCTCAGCTCCGATCGAGTCGCGGACGGCGTGAGTCTCACCGCGCGCGCGTCGCAGGTGCTGGAGAAGATTCTCGAGCTCACGGACCGATCCACGAACTCGATCGCCGAGATCGCGCGCGCCACCGACGAGCAGACGCGCGGAAGTTCCGCCGCGACGGCCGCCATCGAAGAAGTGACGAAGATGGTGCAGCAGACCGCGGCGGCGACGCAGGAGCAGTCGCAGACGGCGCGGCAGGTCGGCGAACAGGCCGGCGTCGTCCGCGACACCACGCGCCACCTCAAACGCGCGATGGCCGAGCAGGAAAGCGGCAGCCAGTCGATCAGCAAGGCGATGCAGAACGTCGCCGGGCTCGTGCAGGCCGTCCTCGAAGCGAGTTCGGTGCTGGCGACCGAAAGCGCGGCCATCGTCAAATCGATGAATGTCATCCAGCAGGGCTCGCGCGAAGCGAGCTTCGGAGTCAGCGACCTCAATCAGATGTCCGGCGCTCTGTCGCACGAGTCGGCGCTGCTCAATCAGGAGCTCAGCCGATTCTCACTCGCGAATCCTGTTCAGGGCGGCCGCATCACCACGTCGACCATCCTCTGGCAACAGCTCACCTTCGATCCCATCCACACCACCGCCGCCGCCCTCGGATTCATGGCCAAGGCCGTCCATCAGAAGCTCGTGTCGTACGGCGAAGGCGCCGAGTTGCGGCCCGAGCTTGCGGAACGGTGGGAAGTCCTCGACCAGGGACGGCGCTACCGGTTCCATCTGCGGCGCGGCGTTCGTTTTCACAACGGACGCGAAGTCGAAGCAAAAGACGTCTACGAGAGTCTCCTGCGGCTGCTGCTTCCGGAGAACAAATCGGCGTCGAGCTGGATCATGCGCAACGTGCGCGGCGCGGAAGATGTGATCAGCGGAAAGACGCGCGACCTGTCCGGCATCGTCGTGGCCGAACGCCATCTGCTCGAGATCCATCTCGACGAGCCGATCGCGTTCTTCCTGTCGATGCTGTCGATGCACGAGTGCGCAATCGTTTCCCACGAAGAGACGCAGGACGCCGAGCGCATGCGCCTCCGTCCATCCGGCGCGGGCCCGTTCCGCATCGAGGAAGTCATCGAAGATCAGCGTGTACGCCTCACCCGCAACCACACGTACTGGGTCTCCGGACAGCCTCTGCTCGACGAGATCATCTTCCGTCTCGACCTGCGCAGCACGCGCGATGTCGCCGATGCGTTCCTGCGCGGCGAGCTCGACGTCGCGCACGGCATTCCATTGAACATCGTCGGAAAGATCCGCCACGATCCGCGCTACGCGCCCTATCTCCTCACCCAGATCCAGATTCACACCTCGTACCTCGGATACGACTCGTCGGCGGCGCCGTTCGACCGTGTCGAAGTGCGCCAGGCCGTGAATCACGCGATCAATCGTCAGCGCATCAATGAAGAAGTGTTCGCCGGACTCGGCCTCGTCGCGGAAGGTCTTCTGCCGCCGGGCCTCATGGGCTACGACTCATCGCTTCACGGATATGGCTACGACCCGGAGCGCGCGCGCACTCTCATGCGGCAGGCCGGTCACGGCGACGGATTCGAAGTCGAGTACCGGACGTGGGACAGCGACGAGTTCTACAACTCGAAGCAGGTCCCGCTGATGATCGAGGACCTGGCCGCGATCGGCATCCGCATCAATGTCACCCGCCACTCCGCAACCGAGGCGCGGGCGCCACTCGGGCGCCCAGGACATGGAAATGTGTTCTGCGGCAACTGGTATGCCGACTTCCCCGATCCCGACAACTTCTTCTTCATCTTTTTTCACAGCCACTCGAATGCCGTGCAGGGACTCAACTATCACCGTCCTGAGCTCGACAAGGAAATCGAGAACGCGCGCAGTACGAGCGACGCGCAGGAACGCCTCGAAATCTATCGCAAGCTCGACGCGCAGGTGGCGCGCGAGGCGCCGATCGTGCCGCTGTTCCACGAGCGATTGTTCGTGCTGCACAAGCCAAACGTCCGAGGATTGCGGACGTCGCTGGTCACGCCGCCGGTGAGGTATCACGACGTGTGGTGTGAGGACTGATACCGTCAAGCTGCACGCAGCGATGTTCGCCGTCGCGGCGCTCTTCTCGCTGAACTACATCGTCTCCAAGGTGGCGATGCATTCGTTTGCAGCGCTTTCCTTCGCGTGGCTGCGCGTAGCGGGAGCGGCCATCGTCCTGAATGTGTTCGCTCCGGGACGAGGATTCACGCGCTCCGACTCATGGCGCATCACCGGCTTCGCAATCCTCGGCGTCGTGCTGAATCAGACGATGTTCCTGGCCGGCCTTTCGCTGACGAACGCGCACGTCGCGGCGATCCTCATCACGCTGATCCCGGTTTTCACGTTGATCGTCGCGATCATCCTGCGACTGGAACGGACGACCGTGATGAAGGTCAGCGGCATCGCTCTCGCGCTGGCCGGGGCGCTACTCGTCGTCGGTGGCGAAGGAACTTCCGGGATGACCGGCGCGGTCGCCGGTACGCTTCTCATCATCGGCAACTGCTTCGTGTACGCGGTGTATCTCGTGGTGTCGAAGCCGGTCGTCTCCCGCCTCTCCCCCACCCGAGTCGTCTCGCGGATGTTCGCGGTCGGCGCGGTGCTCATTTTTCCGATCGCGCTACGTTCGCTCCTCCGCGAGCATTGGCAATCGATCCCCGGAAGTGCGTGGATCGGACTGCTGATCGTGATCGCCGGACCGACGGTCGGCGCGTACGTGATCAACGCCTGGACGCTGAAGTACGCCGAGGCCTCCGTCGTCGCCGCATACACCTACCTGCAACCCGTTCTGACGACGATCATGGCCTGGGCTTTTCTGCATGAAAGAATCCGTCCCGTCGTGGCCATCGCCGGACTCATGATTTTTGGTGGCGTCGCCCTGGCGTCCTCCAAGCGAGGCCGGAGGCCCGTTGCCAGAGTTGTGGAATGAGCGCTTATCATTAACTGTAAACAAGTTGTCATTCGGCACGTCTGACTGAATGTGAGATCCAATTTGGCTGTCCTTCGCTTCGGAGATGCCAGCGATTCACCGACGGACCGGCACCTGATCGATCGCACGATCGCCGGTGACGGCGGAGCCTACGGCATCCTCGTGGAACGTTTCCAGCGGAAGATTTTCCGTGTTGCGTTCGCGATCGTTCGCGATGAGATGGAAGCCGACACGGTCACACAGGACACATTCGTTCAGGCGTACACGAATCTGGCGAAGTTCCAGGGACGCTCCGAGTTCGAGACGTGGTTGACGCGCATTGCGATCAACAAGTCGCGTGACTCGCTGCGGCGCCGGCGCTTCGTCAGTCTGTTCACGACGAACGACAACAACGAGGAAGAGTTCCTCATCGAACCGGTGGACACGCGGCCCGATCCGGAGCGACAACTCTTCTCGACGCAGCTTCGCGCCGCAATCGATCAGGCCGAGCATTCACTGTCGGCACAACAGAAGGTGATTTTCCGCCTTCGCCATTATGAGAACCTATCGCTCGAAGACATCGCCCGCCACCTCGGCCTCCGCGCCGGGACAGCGCGCGCGCATCTCTTCCGGGCCATCCGCAAAATCCGAAAAGAGCTCGAAGGTTGGAGAGCTCAACAGCCCCAGGGGAACGAAGATGAAGACGCACTTTAGTGAAGCCGACCTGCTGGAGACGTACTACCTGCAGCCCGGTGAATCCATGCCTGTGATGATGCACCTCGCCGTCTGCGACGAGTGCGGCACAAAATACGAACGTCTCGAGCGCAAGCTGCGCGAGGCCGCGGCATGCCCGACCAAACCTGAAACTTTCTGGAGCCGGCAACGGCTCTCGATCATGCGCCGGATCGCCGCGCACCCGGCGAAGGTGGCCCGTCTCGGCGCCGCCGCCCGCATCGCCGCCGCCGCCACACTCGCGTTCGTCCTCGGCGGCGCGGTGGTCTATCACCAGACGAAGCCGATCGCCGTTCCCGCGCAACCGGCCGGCGCGACAGCGGCGGCCAAAGCGCCGAATGTCGATGACATGCACGCCCCGATCAATCCGTGGGAATCCGAGGAGTTGAAAGAGTTCCACGGCGTCGTTCAGTGGGAGTCGTGGGTCGATCAAAGCGGAGGCGGATCGCTGTGATGAAGCGATTCCTCCTGTGCGCGGCCGTGGTGCTGACGCTCGCGATGAGCGTGAGCGCCGCGCCGCTGCCCCCCGGCAAATGGTGGCGCCGTCCCGAGTTCGCCACGAACCTGCAGCTGACGAATGATCAGCAGGTGCGTCTGGACATGATCTTTCGCATGGCCGCGAACGACCTGATCGATCTGCGCGCCGACGCGGAGAAGACGTCGATCGCGATCCGTTCCGAGCTCGACCAGGATCAACTCAACCGCGAGAACCTGCGCAAGCTCGCCGCGAAGCTGAGCGAAACGCAGGGCAAGCTGTTCGACAAAGAGCTGATGATGCTCGTCGACATGCGGTCGGTGCTGAACAATGATCAGTGGGGCCGCCTGCGCTCCGAGCTGGATCGCCCACGCGAGGGGTCGCATTCGTCTCGAAGCCACGACTAGCTGTGGAAGACAGGCGAGGGCGCCTGTCCTCCACGACGCATAAGATGTCTCCGTGCTCGAAGTCTCGCTGCACTCCGTCTCGAATTTCGCGCTCCACGACGTCACTCTGACGTTTGCGGCGAGCTCGCACACCGCCATCGTCGGCGCACCGGCGAGCGGCGCGTCGACACTCCTCCACCTGATCGCGGGGACGGTCCGGCCGAAGTCGGGTGAGATCCGAATCGGAGCGCGCCCGGTCACGAACCTCCGCCCATCACAACGTCCTCTCCTTTTCGTCACCTCGGCCCTCGACGTGCCGTACCGCTGGTCCGTGAGACACGCGCTCATCGCGGCCGTTCGCAGGCGCTCGCTCGACCGCGTCGACCGGCAGCACGAGTACGCACTCGCTGTCGACAAGTGGACGCTCGACCGCATCATCGATCGAACGATCGGTACGCTTTCCGCTTCCGAGCAGACGCTCGTGCACCTCGCGCAGATCGAGCTGCTTCGCCCCGGAATCCTCGTAGCCGACCGCCTGCTCGAGCGATTGAACCCCGCCGCGTCGGAAGAGGTGATCGACATGATTTACCGGACGCTGCGCGTCGCCGGAACGACCGTGATCACAGCGCCGGCGTCGCGCGCGGAGCTCGGTGTCACCGATCGCGTGATCGTGCTCGCAGCCGGCCGGGTGGCGCAGGAAGGAACGGCCGCGCAGATCTATACGTCACCGGTTGACGAACGAGCGGCCGCCGCGACGGGAGCCGTCAATCTCATCCCGATCACGATCGACGGCTCGTCGATCGAATCGATCATCGGCGGCTGGGAAGTCGCATCACCTCCGTTCCAGGGAACGGGCATCGCACTCGTCCGGCCGGAGGCGTTTTCGATCGCCGCGCCGGGAGCGGAGTCCGATCTCATTGTCGCCGTCGAGGAAGCCGCTTTCGAAAATGGCCGCTGGCTTGTCCGGGCGATGCTCAGTGGCAGCGTCGTACTTAGAATCTCCCTTTCCGCAAGCCAACATCTGCACAAAGGCAAACTGATTGCGCTAACCTATGAGCCTGCCGGCTTTTCGTTGATTCAACGCGAGATCGCGGTGGAGCGGCGTTCCGTTCCGACGGGCATCATCCCCTCGATGAGCAGTTCGCGTTGACGGTCGCCGCGGTATAACGTTTGCAGCAGCCTGTTCTGATTTTTCGAGTCGATCGTCATCAGCCGTAGAACAGCAGGAGTGGCATCGCCGTGAGCATCAGAGCCCGCAGGACCCCACTGAAGCTGCGCAAGCTGCTCGTCATCGATGACGACACTCGCCTGCTCGCGTCGTATCGCGACCTCCTCTCGCCCTACGGCTTCGCGGTGCTGACCGCGCCCGACGGCCATGAGGCCATCACGATCGTCGAGAAAAACCCCGACATCCTT
>DASVHS010000602.1:0-5953 GCA_036382495.1 Thermoanaerobaculia bacterium
CGACACGAGTTGCCATACCATCAACGGCCACGTCGAAGGTCCGGAAGGCGCTAAGCTCTGGGTCTTCGTCACGAAGCCCTGATGCGTCTCGAGCACTTTTCAGAATCCGAGGAAGAACATTGGCGGGGCGAGTTCGCGCAGATGAACTGGATTTTCGGCCGGCTGCGCCTCGATGTGACGTTGCCGGAGT
Organism: Thermoanaerobaculia bacterium; assembly: GCA_036382495.1. Classification (GTDB taxonomy): domain Bacteria; phylum Acidobacteriota; class Thermoanaerobaculia; order Gp7-AA8; family Gp7-AA8; genus DASVHS01. The sequence goes on from DASVHS010000602.1 coordinate 191, forward strand.
TCGCCGGCGGCGTACCCGCGCTGAAGGAGATGCATTTCGGCTATTACTTACAGCCGCTGCATCTCAACGCGGACGATCGGGAAGACTTGCCGCGTAAATTGTTGTTTGTGCTGGCGAGGCGCAAGCCTCCGCTCGATTTTCTCGAGCTCTCCGGCGCCGGCTTCCGCATCCCGCACGCGTTTCCGCAAGGCTTCACGCTGGGATCCGTGCTGCGGATCGTGCTGCAGGAGATGAAGCGGCTGCCCTTGCACGAATGACCATGACCCCGATCCGACGTCTTCTTCATTACTTCGACCTGTACAAAGTCCCGCTGTCGATGGGAGCGCTGTGCATCGTCGGCTCGGCGATTTTCTCGCTGCTCAAGCCGATGATCATCGGCAACGCCGTCAACGAGCTCGCCAAGGCCGTTTCGCGCGCGGAGCTCGTCCGTTACGGGTTGCTTCTCATCGGCGCGGCGGCGTTCGAGGGGATCTTTCTCTATCTGCAGCGCTGGATCATCATCGGCGCGTCGCGGCGGATCGAGTTCGACATGCGCAACGACTTCTACGCGCATCTCCAGCGGCTGCCTCTCCAGTATTACCAGGACCAGCGCACCGGCGACCTGATGTCGCGTGCGACGAACGATCTGTCGTCCGTCCGCATGCTGATCGGACCGGCCACGATGCACACGCTGTCGTCGCTGCTCGTCGTCACCGGCGCGTTCATCATGATGATCCGCATCGATCGCGAGATGGCGCTGACCGCTTTGGTGGCGGTGCCGGTCGTGGCGGGCCTGGTGAAGTTCTTCGGGCAGCGCATCCACGACACGTTCAAGGACGTTCAGGATTATTTCGGCGACATCTCCGCGCGCGTGCAGGAGAATCTGGCCGGGGTGCGCGTGGTTCGTGCGTTCGCGCAGGAGCAGAACGAGATCGAAATGTTCAAGCGGATGAACCGCGAGTACGTCGACCGCAATCGCTCGGTCATCAAGTTGAGCGCGACGTTCTATCCGATGCTGCACGGCCTCATCGGCGTGATGTTCGTGATCATCTTCTTCATGGGCAGCCGCCGCATCATCTCCGGCCACCTCTCCATCGGCGCCTTCGTCGCCTTCCAGTTCTACCTCGGCCGCATGATCTGGCCGCTGATCGCGTTCGGCTGGGTCATCAATCTGTTTCAGCGTGGAATGGCGTCGATGCTGCGCCTGCACGAGGTGTGGGTCGTTGAGCCGGGGAAGGATGAATCCGAGGCCCCAGGCCCGAGGCCCAGGGCCTTAGGAGATATTGAGATACGTCACCTGACGTTCCGCTACGCCGATCGCGCGGTTCTTCGCGACATTTCGCTCTCGGTGCGCCACGGCGAGACGATCGGCATCGTCGGTCGTACGGGCAGCGGCAAGTCGACGTTGCTGTCGCTCATCACGAGGACGTTCGAGCCGCCGCCGGGAACGATCTTCATCGACGGCCGGGCGATCGACACCATTCCGCAGCGCCAGTTGCGCGAATGGATCGGGATGGTGCCTCAGGAAAGCTTCCTCTTCTCCGAGTCGATCGCGGAGAACATCCGTTTCGGGCGCGCGGAAGCGAGCGACGACGAAGTGCGCAGCTCGGCCGATCTCGCCGGACTGACGAGCGACGTCTCGACGTTCCCGCAGGGCCTGCAGACAATGATCGGCGAGCGCGGCATTACGTTGTCCGGCGGCCAGAAGCAGCGGACCGCGATCGCGCGTGCGATCGTCCGCGAGCCGATCATCCTGATCCTCGACGACTCGCTCAGCGCGGTCGACACAGCGACCGAAGACCGGATCCTTCGTTCGTTGCGCGAGGTGCGCCAGGGAAGAACGGTGCTCATCGTGTCGCATCGCGTGTCGTCGGTGAAAGACGCCGACCACATCGTGGTGCTGGAAGAGGGCGCGATCGTGGAGCGCGGGACGCATGAGTCGCTGATCGCGAAAGGCGGCTACTACGCCGATCTCTATCGGCGCCAGACGATCGAGGCCGAGCTCGAGGAAATCGCGTGAGGAGTCATCCCTCGCCGTCTTCGCGGTTCAGGATGACAAGCTGACATGGCTGACACAATCGAGAAACACGAGGAAGAGAAGGGCGCGAAGTCGTTCGATCCCCATCTGACGATGCGGCTGCTGAAGTACCTGCGGCCGTACCGGCTGCGGGCGAGCTTCTCGGTATTCCTCGTCATCGTGTCATCGGTGTTCGAGCTCGCCGGGCCGGCCATCACCGCCGTCGCGATCGACCTCTACGTGAAGCCCGTCGCCGGCTCGCATCCGATGGGCGTGAGCGCGACGGTCGGGGAATGGCTCGCGGGGCACGGATGGTCGTTCGACCCGCTCACCGGAATCAATGTCGCGGCAACGCTTTACATCGCGACGCTTGTCGGTGGATTCGCGGTGCTCTACATGCAGATGGTGCTGATGAATCTGATGGGGCAGTACGTGATGTACGACCTCAGGAAGCAGATCTTCGGGCACCTGCAGCGTCTGGATGTGCAGTTTTTCGATCGCAATCCGGTCGGGCGGCTGATGACGCGGGTCACGACCGACGTCGACGCGCTCAACGATCTGTTCACGGCAGGCTTCGTTGCGATCTTCGGCGACATCTTCGTGCTCGCCGGCATCGTCGGCGTCCTTTTCTGGATGAACTGGCGGCTCGCGCTGGTGCTGTTCTCGATCACGCCGTTCATCGTCCTCGTGTCGATCTGGTTCCGTCGCGGCGCGCGCGTCACGTATCGCGCTGTCCGGGCGCGCATCGCTGCCATCAACGCGTTCCTGCAGGAGCACATCTCCGGCATGGCCACGGTGCAGCTGTTCAATCGCGAGGCGAAAGAAGCGGAGAAGTTCGGCGGACTCAACGCGCGTCATCGCGACGCGAACATCGACTCGATCTTCTACTACTCGGTTTTCTATCCGGTCATCGAGCTGATCGAGACGTTCGGGATCGCGCTGATCGTCTGGTACGGCGGCGGGCAGGTCATTCAGGGAACGCTGTCGGTCGGCGCGCTCGTCGCGTTTTTCCAGTACGCACAGCGCTTCTACGAGCCGATCTCGGACCTGTCGGAGAAATACAACATCCTGCAGGCCGCGATGGCCGCGAGCGAGCGGGTGTTCAAGCTGTTGGACACGCCCGTGAAGATCGAGTCCTCGGTCCTCGGTCCCCGGTCCCCGGTTGTCACCCAGGTCGATTCGATCGAATTTCGCAATGTCTGGTTCGCATACAACGACGAAGAGTGGGTGCTCAAGAACGTCTCGTTCCGCGTCGATCGCGGTAAACGGATCGCGCTCGTTGGTCACACCGGCGCGGGGAAGACTACTGTCACGGCACTGCTGCTCCGGTTTTACGAGCCGCAGCGCGGCGAGATTCTCATCAACGGGATCAACATCCGCGAGCTCAGTCTCACGGCGCTGCGAAGGCTGTTTGCGATCGTGCAGCAGGACTTCTTCCTGTTCACCGGCGACGTGATCCACAACATCTCCCTCGGCGATCCGGCGATCAGCGAGGAGCGGGTGCGTTCCGCGGCGGCGCGCGTGCAGGCCCACCGGTTCATTTCCCGCTTGCCGGAGAACTACAAGTCGCAGGTCCGCGAGCGCGGCGCCGGTTTTTCTGTCGGCGAGAAGCAACTGCTGTCATTCGCGCGGGCGCTCGCCTTCGACCCGCCCGTGCTGATCCTGGATGAAGCCACGTCCTCGATCGACACGGAGACGGAGCGGCTGATCCAGGAGGCAATCGAGACACTGCTCAGCGGCCGGACGTCCATTGTCATCGCGCACCGGCTGTCGACAATCCGCTCCGCCGACTCGATCCTCGTGTTCCATCACGGCGAGATCCGCGAGCGTGGCACACACGACGAGCTGATGGCGATCGATGGGCTGTATCGGAAGCTGTACGAGATTCAATACCGCGAGGCTGTTGTTGCATAGGGCGCAACAGACTTATTTGACAACCTCACGAGCAGCGCCTACCGTTGCTGAACTCGGTCCAGGATTTGAAATATGACCCCGGGTGGAAGGGAGGGGAGGATGACCGTTAGGTTTTTCCCCGGAACCAGGAAACAAAAGACGACACTGATCGCAGGATTTCTGAGTCAGTTCCACGTCGAGCACGAGCTGGTACAGCCTGAGAGCAGGTCGCACATCGTGCACCTTGGAACAGACCCGGCGCTCGAAGTGAACGGGCGCATGTTCGTCGACCCCAACGTCGACGCTCTCAAGAAAATCTTAAAGAAGTGATTTCTGTGTGGCGGCGGGCTTGACGCCCGCCGTCTCACGCGCGGAACATCTGCTCCGCCTCGCGCTCTACGGTGCTCCGGATGCGCGACTCGAACGGCTTCGCAATCAGAGGCAGTTTTCCATCGATGATCACGCCGCTGTCGGTGATCTCCAGCGTGCCCTTGCCGGTGAATCCCCTGGCCTTGAACCCGAAGTGCAGCGTGTCGCCCTGCCACTGGTGATCGATGTCGTTCGCGTAGTGGCCGTACTGCGACTGGAGCGTTTTCATCTTCTGTTCGACGATCTTCCGCGCTTTGTCGCGCGTGGTGTTGTGGGGAACTTCAATGCGCAATTGCGTTTCTCCTTCGATTCAGTGAGCTGCAGACTTGCTGCCGAGATTTGAGTCGAGAAAGATGATGAGGTGGGTCCAGGCGTCCGCGCCGGCGCGCGCGTTTTCCGCGGGTGTTCCACCGAGGACGGCGCCCGATCGGAATCCGGGCGGGGAGATGCCGTGTCCGGCCTGCGGGTACTCGTGCGTTTCGACGAGGTACTTGAAGTGATGATCGGCGAGGCGATTCTGAACGTCGCGGGCCATGCGCAGCGAGGGCCATGCGCAGTCATCGCCCGCGCTCGCCAGAAAAACCGGCGCGCGGATCCGCTCGACCGGGATGACGGCTTCCGGATCGACGGCATGATCGAGTGGCGGTTCGTATTCGTCGAGGAACGCTGTCGGGCGGTTCGCCAGACGCTGCGCAGAAACATACTTGTGCACGAACGGCAGCGGTTTTCCGTCGAACGACCAGGATGATCGCCCCGGTGCGTCGAAGTGCGGATCGCCGCCGAATCGCGCGCGCGCATCCGCTCCTTCCCAGACGTAAGCGGTCGGCACGATCACCCCGACCGCATGAACCAGCTCGGGAAAGTGCGCGGCGGTCAGCAGCGCCGCCTCGGAGCCCTTCGACACGCCGACGACTCCGACTCGATTCGCTTCGACCGACGGCTGATGTGCGAGCCATTGCAGCGCCGATTGAAAATACTCGAGTGGAACTTCGATCAGATCCTGCGACACGCCGTCGAAGTGGTGGTAGGCGATCGACAGGACGTTGTAGCCCTTCGATGCGAGCAGCGGCGAAACCCGCTCGTCGATGCCGCCGTTCGATCCGGTGATCATGAGAATCGCGGCGCGTTTCACGCCGGTGTGTTCGTAGAAGCGGCCGACGATGGCGGAATCGGGACGGCGAAGATCGGTCACCTTCACGTCGACCGGAATCATTCGTCTCTGCAGCTTCGAGCTCGCGAGCGAGCGTCCCGCTTCGTCGATCACATCGATCGTAGTTTCGACCGTGCCGCCGATCGGCGGCTGAAACGTGCCTTTGCCGTCCATCGACCAGAAGAGTCCCATCGGATCGATCCCGCTGTAACTGCCATTCGCGATCGACTTCGTCGTGTCGACCACGCCGTCGGCATGAGGAACGAACTGCACGCTGCTCGTGAACGTCGCGCCCGTCGCATCGATCGCCGTCGCGCGAATCGTGATCGGAATCATCGGTTGCAGTCGTGTGACT
>DASVHS010000603.1:0-6194 GCA_036382495.1 Thermoanaerobaculia bacterium
GTTTGAGCGATGAACGAGAGAAAAACGAATTCAGAATGCAGAATGCAGAATTCAGAATGAAGAATGGAAGAGACCACACAGTCAATTCTTAATTCTCAATTCTGCATTCTGCATTCTGAATTCGTTGTTTCGTCCTTCATCCTTCATCCGGTGTAACATGCGTCTCCCCCTTCAGCAAGGAGAAGAATCATGCGTATCGAGGTGCGTTCCCGGACCGGCAACGCCGTTCTCGGCGTGTTAGGCCTTCTCTACTTGTTTTCCGCGGTGGCACTGCTTGCGTACGATCTCACGCAGACGTGGGACGCAGCGAGCATGATCGACCGGGCGATGCAGGGCGCGCTCATGATCTCCGCGCTCGTCTCCCTCTTCTTCATCTTCACCGCCTTGCAGAACCTCGGGCTTCGACGGGCGTCACGTCACGCATCTCCGCTTCATCGAGAAGACGCTGTAATCGCTCCGTAATCTCGCCGCGCCGGCTGTTGCTGATGATGCGGCCGTCGATCTCCGCGATCGGCATGACGCCCTGGGTCGTGCTGGTGATGAACGCCTCATCGAGCTCGAGCAGCTCCGTGTCGGGGAGAGGACGTTCGTCGACGGGGATTTTCGATGCGAGTGCCAGACCGATCACGCGATCGCGGACGACGCCCGGAAGAATGTGCTCGTCGAGCGGATGCGTGACGAGACCTCCGCTACGGACAGCGAAGAAACTCGAGCTCGCGCCCTCGCGGACGAATCCGTTCGCGAGGAGCAGCGCCTCATCGGCGCGCGCACGCTGAGCTTTTTTCTTCGCCAGCACGTTCGCCAGGAGATTGACCGACTTGACGTCGCAGTGCAGCCAGCGCAGGTCGTTCGTCGTGATCACGCTGATCCCGCGCTCTTTCTTCCCTTCGTCGGGAAATGCGAAACGTCGCGAGTACATGAGCGCCGTCGGCGCCAGGTTGTCAGGATAGAAATGGGCGCGCGGAGTCTCGCCGCGGGAGACCTGAATGTAGACGATGCCGTCGTCGCTGGCGGTGCGCGCCAGCAGCTGGCGCGTGATCTCCGCGAATGCCTGTTCGGACCAGGGATTCGTGATCTCGATCTCGCGCAGACCGCGGTCGAGCCGGCGATAGTGATCGGCGAGAAAAATCGGCCGATGCTGGAGGAACTTGAAGACTTCGTAAACCGCGTCGCCGAACTGGAACCCGCGATCCTCGACGCCGAGGAGGCGTTCGTCGGTGGTGGTGAAGCGTCCGTTGAACCAGAGAACGTCAGCCATCAGGAGTCCTTGAACGCCTTCACGATCACGAGCGTTCGATCGTCCTCCCCTTCCCGCCCCCATTTTGCAACCGCGGCGAGAACATTCTGAACAATCTCCTGCGCGGGCTTTTCGCGATTCGCGCGCACGATCCGCAGCAGACGGTTCATTCCGAACTCCTGATCGTGAACGTTGTGCGCCTCGACGACGCCGTCCGAGTACATGCAAAGCAGAGCGCCCGGCTCGAGCTTGGTGTAGCCGCGGACGTACGTCGCATCGGGCGTCGGACCGAGGACAGGTCCGGTCGTGATGAGATATTCGACTTTCGCTTTCGGTCCGTGCAGGACGAACGGACAATTGTGGCCGGCATTGCAATAGATGAGGATGCCGCCCGTCTCGAGCTCACCGTAGAACAGCGACACGAACTTCGTCGTCAGCCGGCTGCGATGGATGATGTGGTTCAGTTTCTCGACTGTCCGGATGATCTTGAAGTCGCGGTCGGTGGCCATGCGCAGGCCCATGTAGATGTCGCGCACGACCAGCGCGGCCGGCAGTCCATGACCGGAACCGTCCGCGACGGCGAGCCCGAGAACGTTGTCGGAGACTGGGATGAAGTCGTAGAAGTCGCCGCTGACGATTTCCGCCGGCACCGTTTTTCCGTAGATGTCATAGCCGGCGTATTGCGGAACGCGCTGCGGCAGGATCGACTGCTGGATGCGCTGCGCCTCGACGATCAGCGATTCGTATTTCTGTGCGCGCAGCCGCTGGTTGATCGCGTAGCGGACGAGGTTCAGCGAGAAGAGGATGTCGTCGCGTGAGAGCTCCGGTGCGACGTTGAAGCTGAGGATGTAGTCCTCGTCGCCGACGGCGATCGCCGCGAACCGCCGCGCACCGATCTTCTGTTCGAGAACGGGATCGAACCCCGGATCCGAGGGACCCATGACGATGCTCCCGTTTTCGAGCACGAGCTCGATGGGTTTGTATTGCTTCGGTACGGTGATGCCGAGCGCGCCGTCCTGCGACACGCCGAACCGCCCCACGAGCTCGTACGAGTCATCGCCGCGCTGCTCGTAAACCCGCCCGCCCGTCACACCCAGCTCGTCCTTGAAGTTGAGCGCGATGCTCTCGGCGATGTGCTCGAGCGTCACGTGCGTCGAACCCTCCGTCTCGATCTGTTCGAGGGTCTTTTCGACTTTGCTGAGGAGACGCTTGTAGTCCATATTGAAAACCGAATTCATAATGCAGAATTCAGCATGAAGAATTGAGAATTGGGGAACGGCTTCATTCGGCGTTCAATTCTCAATTCGAAATTCTGCATTCTGAATTCTGAATTCCTGCGCAATCACCGAAGGTCAACCCCGTCCAGCTCATACGGCGCCTTCACGCCGAGCAACCCGAGCACTGTGGGATAGACATCAGCAATGTATGGGGCTCGATCCGTTTTCAACGGCCGGTTATAAAAAAAGATCCCCTTCACGATCTCCGGATCGACGGAGCAGTGGTCGCCGCTCCACACTTTCTTGTTCGGCTCGATCAGGTTTTTCGGGATGCCGCCGAGCGAGGTCTGCCAGGAGACGCGGTAGCCGTCGTTGTTCGTGATGAAGAGGTCGGGAATCAGGTTCGGGTCGAACTGGCGATAAATCTCTTCGCGCGCGAGCACGCGGCGCACGGGGTGCTCGCCGTTTTCGGGATCGCCCATCTGCACGAGGCGCTGCTTCAGTTCTGTCTTCAGCGCGTCGTAGTCGGCGCCGGGATTCACGATGCCCTGCGCTTCGCGTCCCTTCAGATTGATGTACAGCTCGCCGAGGCCCATGGCGTAGGCGCGGGTTTTGGACCAGTCCACGTTCTCCCAGAACTGTCCCTGATCGAACAGCATCTCCACGTTGCGATCCTTCACCTGCACGCCCACCTTCAGCGTCATGTATCCGTTGATGACGAGCCAGGTGTTGTAGTTCACGGACTTCCGGAAGCTCGCGAACCCGTGATCGGAGACGACCATCAGCGCGGCGTTGCGTTTCTGCGCGGCGGCAACCGCGTCGCCGACGATCTCATCCATCAGCTTGTACGCGCGCTCGATCGCGTCACCCCACTTCGCAGCAAGTGCCGCGTCGTAGGCGGGATGTTTCGGGTCGAAGAGCCTCCAGAACACGTGCGCGACGCGATCGGGGAACTCGAACCGCTGCACGATGAGATCGTTGTCGCTCGCGAGATTCTGCGCGAACAACTTCCGCGACTGGGTCACGGTCCAGTTCATGTCGTCCCAGAAAATCTGCTCGTTCGCAAATCCTTCGGAGATCGCCCAGGTATCGATCTGCCATCCGATCGTCTTGAAGAGACCGACGTTCTTCGCGAGCTCCGGCGCCCAGTTCGCCGGCGTCGACACGCGGAATCCCGGCGGCAGCGAACGCGGATCGAAGTTGATCGGCGACAGATACAGCTTCACTTCGGGCTGCGACGACATCAGATAGAAGCGGCTGATGCCGTGCAGCTTGATGAGCGGGTTGAACGGAAAGACGAAGTCGGTCCACCCGCTCCACTCGCCCGCTCGCAGAGAAAGCTTCTGGCCGCTGACTTCGATCTGGACTGAGTTGCGGTCGTTCGGAACGGTCACCGTCATCGGGATCGTGATGTACGGCGGATCGTTGAACAATTTGTTCGGCGGGCCCTGAATCTTCGTCTGGATGACGCCTTTGTTGTCCTCGAGCTGCACGACCTCGATCGAGAATTCGCCGCCTTCACGATTCACGTTCAGCTCCGACGTGAAGAAGAACGGCTTGCCGATGCGGCCGGAGATGTCGGGGACGCCGAGGCCGGAGAGCATGTGACCGTCTTTGAAGTCGGTGGCCGGGAACGTCACCGGCACGTGGACGATGACCGCCTTCTTTCCCGCTTGCGCGGCCGCATCCCAGAACGGGATGCCCTGGCGGCGATTGATCACGCCCGGACGCGTCTCGGGGATGTATTTTCTGGTCGCGACGAAGGCACCCCCGGCCACGACCAGGCCGATGATCGCGGGAACATACGGCGCACGACGGCGCGTGAAGGCCAGCGTGATCAGAAGTGCGACGATTCCGAATGCCGCGCCGGCAACGATCGGATTGCGCTTCCCGAACGCGAACGGCTCTTTCGTTTCATCGAACGCTGCGAAAACCGGCAGATACGTCTTCGGATCGCGCCGCAGAAAGTCGAAGATGCCGGTGCGTCCGGGATCGATGCCCGTGCTGAACGTCGACCACGACACCGGCGTCTGCGCAGGCACGGTCGGCCGCAGGGGCCGGAACGTGCCGGTCGCGCGCAACTTCGCCAGGTTCGGCAACTTTCCCTCGTTCATCCACTGTTCGACCAGCCGGGCATCGACCCCGTCGAAGCCGAGGACGATGACGCGCTGCTGGGCGAGGAGCGGGAAGGCGAAGAGGAGCAGAGCGATAGCGGGGAAAAGACTGCGGCGCATCCGTGCGGCATGATAACAGGCACTTCTCTTGTAACGTCCGCGCAATGAAGGAGTAACAACGATGAGAATGCGTCCGGTCCTGGTGATGCTGACCGCGGTGGTCCTGGCGGGTTGCGGCGGCAGCGGCGAGAAATCAACGGGTGGCGGCGGCGGAGATGCCGCGAACGGCCTCGTCATCGTCTTCGACGGCAGTCCGACGAACCTCGATCCACGACTGGGCACCGATACGTATTCGGGTCGCATCTGGGACATGACCGCGAGCGGCCTGATCAAGCTGACGCCGACCGGCGACTTCGCGCCGGACATCGCCGAGAAGTGGGAAACGCCGGACGACAAAACGATCGTCTTCCATCTCAATCCGAACGCGAAGTTTCAGGACGGCCGGCCGGTGACGTCGAAGGACATCCGCTACACGTTCGAGTCGACGATGTCGGAAGCGCTCAAGAGCCCGAAGAAATCGGGTTACACGAGCATCGCCGGATTCGAAACGCCGGACGATCACACGCTCATCATCAGGATGAAGGATGCGAACGCCGGGATCTTCGACAACCTCACGTACATGGCCGTGCCGCAGAACGCGGATCCGAATGTGTTCGCGACGAAGCCGGTGCTCGCCGGCGCGTACAAGGTCACGGATTTCAAGACCGACGAACGCGTCGCGCTCCAGGCGTTCGATCAATGGGTCGGAGGCAAGCCGAAGATCCCGAACGTGCTCGTGCGCATCATCCCCGACGCCACCACGCGCGTGCTCGAGCTGCGCCGGGGCACGGTCAACTTCGCAATCAACAGCGTGCCGTACGACCAGGTCGACCAGTTCAAGAACAGTGCGGACTTCAACGTCCAGAGCGCGCACGGCGGTGCGTATCAGTACATCGCGTTCAACATGCGCGATCCCATCCTGAAGAACAAGCAGGTGCGGCAGGCGCTCGCGTACGCGATCGACCGCAACCGCATCGTCCGCGATCTTCTCCACGGATACGGTCAGGTCACCGAGACGATGTTCCCGCCCGGACATTGGGCGCGCGCCGAGAATCTACCGTCGTACCCGTACGACAAGAACAAAGCGATGCAGATGCTCGACGCCGCCGGCTACAAGGATCCGGACGGGCCCGGACCGAAGACGCGATTCAAGATCGATTTCCGCACATCGACGGACGCCGAAGCGAACCAGCAGGCGGAGATGATGCAGCAGATGTTGAAGGAAGTCGGCGTGGACATGCAGATCCGCACGAGCGAGTTCGGCACGTTCATGGACGACATCAAGAACGGCCGCTTCCAGGTGTACTCGCTTCGCCGCGCCGGCATCTCCGATCCCGATTTCTATTACACGATCCTCCACTCGGCGAGTCTCGCGCCGAACGGACAGAATCGCGGCTACTACGTCAACCCGCGCGTCGATCAGCTGATCATGCAGGGCCGCTCGACGTTCGACCGCACGAAGCGCAAAGCGGCCTACGACGAGATCCAGAAAATCGTCGCCGACGAGCTGCCGTACATCTCGCTGTA
>DASVHS010000604.1:0-3762 GCA_036382495.1 Thermoanaerobaculia bacterium
GTTCCGGGAGTCAGCACGAGTGCGCCGATCTTCTCGTCCGCCATCAGCCGCTTCGCCTTCTGAATGCGGGCGCGGCGCTCGTCGTTCGTGATCGGCTTGACCTGATCGCGCATCGAGGTGAGTGCAGCGATCGACGGCGGCTGCGACGCGCCGGCATTTTCGCGCTGCGCGAGGGAGGGCATCGTGGAAGCGGCAGCGACCGCCGCAGAGGCACCGATGAATTGACGTCGATTCACGAGCGGATTCTAGCGAACCGCGCCCGAATGTTATGGATGGATTTTGGGAGCTGCACCGAGCGTTTGACGCTGACCGGTTGCCGCAGCCGTCTCGATCGCGTTCAGCATGCGATGGCGCGTGACCGCGTCGTCGACGCGTTGGGCAGAAATGCGTGCGCTCGCGATAGTCGCGGGCGAAACGCGCGCATGCTTTTGTCCTCCTCGGTCTTGCTTCATTGAAATGGACGAGGAGGATGCTCCAGAGCCCACTGCATGTTTCTATGAGATCGATGTGCGGGCGCGCTACTCGTGTTCGGAAGGCCGCGGAGATTCGCCCATGGTGATCTTGATCTTCGCGCGATGCGAGTTGTCGCAGAACGGCATGTGCCGCGATTTCCCGCAGCGGCAGATCGCCATGCGCGTGTCGCGTCGGACCAGGTGGCCTTTGTCGTCGACGATTTCGATGTCGCCGCGTGCGCGCGAGGTATCGGAGAGCGCCAATCGGCGTCCGGACTCGTCTGGACTCGTCCGGCAATTGCGAATTAGACGAAAAATAGACACTCCTTTCCAGGGGAAGTAAGGGGAAGGAGCGCGATGCGAATAATCCTCTGACGCTTGGGTCGGGTATCCTCGGCGTCCAAAGTATGCGTTTAGAAGCCGGGACACGACTCGGTCCTTACGAAGTCTCTGGCGCCATCGGGGCGGGTGGGATGGGGGAGGTTTATCGCGCGCGCGACACACGGCTTGGGCGCGAGGTGGCGATCAAGATCCTGCCGCACGAGTTATCGAGCGATCGGGACCGACTGGCGCGGTTCGAGCGCGAAGCTCGAAGCTCCTCGGCTCTCAATCATCCGAATATCGTCACCATTCACGACTTCACATCAGTCGATACCGAAGCCTGGCTGGTGATGGAGCTGATCCGCGGAGAATCACTCCGAGACCTTCTTTCTCGCGGAAGCTTGCCACTGAAGAAGCTTCTGTCGATCGGCGCGGGAATCGCGGACGGTCTCGCCGCCGCCCACACTGCCGGGATCGTACATCGCGATCTCAAGCCGGAAAACGTGATGATCACCAGCGACGGCACGCCGAAGATCCTCGACTTCGGTCTGGTGAAGAACTTCGGCTTGACCGAGGCAACGAACTCGCCGACTGAAGTCGACGTGAGCCATGAGGGCACGATCCTCGGAACCGTCGCGTACATGTCACCGGAGCAGGCGCGCGGCGAAGAGGTCGACTTTCGAACCGATCAGTTCTCGCTCGGGCTGATCCTCTACGAGATGGCCACAGGAAAGAGTCCGTTCCGCCACGCGACGCCGATGGAAACGCTCGCGGCGATTCTCAAAGATGATGCGCCGCCGCTGGGCGCCGAGTTTCCGGAGCCGTTCGTCTGGATCGTAGAGCGTTGTCTGGCGAAGACGCCGGCCGAGCGCTACGCATCGACCGCCGATCTCGCGTACGAACTGCGGCGATTGCGCGATCGCGGCGATCGCGGTCGACAGGTTGCCGTTGCACGTGTCAAAACAACGTGGTGGCCTCTCATTGCCGCCGCGTTGGCGATCGCGCTGGCGATCGGAATCTCGTTGTGGCGACCCGCAGAGAAACTCGCTCCACCGATTCAGACAAGCGTCGCCACCCGCGAGATCGCGAATGTTTTCCTTGGGGAAGTGGCGGTGCCGGTTGTACTTTCGCCCGACGGTCGATATCTGGTGGTCTACGGTGCCGACGCCGACGACTCATCGGGACTGTGGCTTCATGATCTCCGTTCGGGCGCGATACGGCAGATAGCAGAGAAGACTTTTTCGGCGGCCTGGTCCTCCGACAGTAAGGTCATCGCCTACCTGGCCGACGGAAAGCTGAAAACAGTGTCCGTTGACGGAGGGCCGGCGCGAACGGTGTGCGACGCGCCGCCGGAGGGCACGCCGACGTGGCACGGAGACACGATCCTTTTCGTGCAGTACTCGACGGACCCCGGAATTTATCGAGTCAATGCCGCGGGCGGAAAGCCCGAGCTGATCGTTCGTCCGGAACCGAATTATCGTTTGCCGTGGTGGCCGCAGTTTCTTCCCGACGGAAAACATTTTCTGTATCTCGTACTTCGGCAAAGAGCGGGAGAATTCGATCACGAGCTGCGCATCGGATCGCTCGATGGTGGGACGCCAAAGAAGCTATCGTCGACGATCGATTCGCGGGCGATGTACGCAAACGGCAACCTGCTGTTCGTTCGCGATGGCACGTTGCTGGCGCAGCCGTTCGATCTCGACAAGGCGCGTTTGACCGGCGAGGCAAAGCCGATCGTCGACAATGTCCACTACTTCTTCAACACGGGCCTGGCGGCATTCAGCGTCTCCGAGAATGGAGTGTTGGCCTGGCGTGCCGCGGTGCGCAATTCGCGTCTGGTGTGGCTCGACCGCAGCGGCCTCGAGTTGAGCGTGATCGGCAGCGCTGGGTTCCAGGCCGATGGACGTTTGTCGCCGGATGGACATCGATATGCCGTAGGGGTCGTCGATCCGAAACGTGGAGCCTCGGACGTCTGGGTCTACGATCTCGATCGCGATAGTTCGGAGCGCTTGACGTTTCGCCCTCTCGACGAAAAGGCGCCCGTGTGGGCGCCCGATGGCCGCACCATCTATTACCGCAGCGATGGTGCGGGCGGACCGCCGAACATCTTTCGCTGGACGTCCGAGGCGGAAGGCGGCAAGGTCTACTACCGCGGGCCGGGCGTGCAGGAGCCGCAGGATGTCTCTCCCGATGGAAAGTGGCTGTTGTTCGTCGACCAGCGCCAGGCAAGAGCCGGTGATATCAATGTCCTCCCGCTGAGCCCTTCCGGCCCGGCGCGGGCGTTTGTCGCGACACCCTTCAATGAGTCTTCCCCGCGTTTCTCGTCGGATGGACGGTGGGTCGCCTATCAGTCGGATGTGTCCGGCCGGCCCGAGGTGTATGTGAGGCCGTTTGAAGGTTCCGTGGTCACCACTCGTCTGTCGAAGGATGGCGGAACGCGGCCGCGCTGGAGTCGCAATGGGAAGGAGCTGTTCTACCTCGCGCCTGGCGGCCGGTTTATGGTCGTGCCGATCACCGCCGGTGTCAGCACGGCCGCGTCACATATGCTTTTTCAGGCCGCAGAAGCGGTCGACTTCGAACCGGCCGCAGACGGCTCACGATTCCTTGTGCAGCTCGAGGAACGTTCGCCCGAGCCGCCTGTCCACTTGCTGATCAACTGGCCGTCACGATTGGTCGCGCACTAATTGTGATGAACGGTCCACAGTCCCGCCCTATCGCTTCAGACGAACCAGGCCGCTAAATTACTGAATTTCTGGTGGAGCTGAACGGGCTCGAACCGTCGACCTCCTGAGTGCGATTCAGTTTTTTGTCTCCAGACATCTGCGGACACCTCCAGATTCAGTATTTTACCGCCGTCTGGACTTGTCTCGATTCGTCTGGCGAGTGCGAACTAGACGCGGAACTAGACACGCACCCCCGCTGTAAGAACCGGCATGCGCAGCGGGATCGACCTGCTCAAACACATCAAGAGCGAATTCCCAACAGTGCG
>DASVHS010000605.1:0-7899 GCA_036382495.1 Thermoanaerobaculia bacterium
CGCCCATGAGAGTCTGCGTCTTCGGCCTCTGGCACCTCGGCACCGTGACCGCGGCGTGCCTGGCCTCGATCGGACACGACGTCGTCGGACTCGATTTCGACCCGGCCACGATCGAGCGGCTCGGTCGCGGCGAGCCGCCACTGCACGAGCCCGGGCTCGGGGAGCTGGTGCGGCAGGGACTGGATCGGAAGAAGTTGCGGTTCACAACCGACCCGCGCGACGCCGTCAAGGGAGCACGCGTGCTCTGGGTCACGTTCGACACTCCGGTCGACGAAGATGATCGCGCCGATGTCGAATACGTCACCAGCCGCGTCGAGTCGTTGTTCGAGCATCTCGACAAAGGCACACTGATCATCGTGTCCTCACAGTTGCCGGCGGGCTCGGTCCTCAAACTCGAAGCGGCGTCGCGCGGCAAATTTGCGTTCGCGAGCGTGCCTGAGAATCTCCGTCTCGGGAAAGCGATCGACGTGTTCCTGAAACCGGATCGCGTCGTCGCCGGTGTGCGGAAGCAGGAAGATCGCGCGATCATCGAAGAGCTGCTCGAGCCGTTGCACGCGCGCATCGAATGGATGTCGGTCGAGTCGGCCGAGATGACGAAGCACGCGCTGAACGCGTTCCTGGCGACGTCGGTCGCGTTCATCAACGAGATCGCCGTCGTCTGCGAACAGGTCGGCGCCGACGCGCAGGAAGTCGCGCGCGGGCTGAAGAGCGACGCGCGCATCGGACCGCGCGCTTATCTCGGTCCCGGCGACGCGTTCGCCGGCGGTACGCTCGCCCGCGACATCGAGTTCCTGAAATCGCGATACGAGGTACCGCTCATCGCCAGCGTCAAGACGAGCAACGATCGCCACAAAGACTGGGCCAGGCGAAAGCTCGAATCGGTCCTCGGTCCCTTGCGCGGACGCACGATCGCGATCTGGGGCCTGACGTACAAACCCGGCACCGACACGTTGCGACGGTCATCCTCGGTCGAGCTTTGCAAGTGGCTTCTCGAGCGCGGCGTCCGCGTGAAGGCGCATGATCCGATGGTGCATTCGCTGCCCGAGGAACTCTCGCAGATTGAGCTGTGCGCCGACCCCGGAGAAGCGCTTCGTGATGCGGGCGCGCTCGTCGTGTCGACCGAGTGGCCCGAGTACAAAACGGCGCCCGTTCGCAAGGGAATGATTGTGATCGACGCGAATCGCTTTCTCGCCTCTCGCGAAGGCCTTCGCTACTTCTCGGTGGGGATGCCGACGACATGAGACTCGAGAACCGCTGCGCCATCATCACCGGCGCCAACCAGGGCCTCGGCCTCGAGATCGCGCGTGCGTTTCTGCGCGAAGGGGCGAGTATCCTCATCTGCGCGCGCGATCGCGCCAAACTCGAGAACGCGCGTGAGCACCTCGCCGGCTTCGCGAAGAACGGACAGCAGGTCATCGCGGAAGTCGCGAACGTCGCACGGGAAGAGGACGTTGAGCGCCTCGTCAGCCGCGCCGTCGAGGAGCTCGGCAACGTCCAGATCCTCGTCAACAACGCCGGGATCTACGGACCAAAAGGCACGATCGACGAAGTCAACTGGAACGAGTGGGTGAAGGCCATCGAGGTCAATCTCTACGGATCCGTCCTGATGTGCAGGCATCTCATCCCGCACATGAAGGAGCGCGGCTACGGAAAGATCGTTCAGATTTCCGGCGGCGGCGCGACGAACCCTCTGCCGCGCATCAGCGCGTACGCGGCCTCGAAAGCGGCGATCATCCGTTTTGCGGAGACGCTCGCCGAAGAAATGCGCGAGCACCGGATCGATGTGAATGCCGTCGCGCCCGGCGCATTAAACACGCGTCTGCTCGACGAAGTCCTCGAGGCCGGACCCGCCAAAGTCGGCAAAGCGTTTTACGAACGCGCGGTCAAACAGAAAAAAGAAGGCGGCGCGCCGCTCGATCGAGGCGCTGACCTCTGCGTGTTCCTCGCGTCCGACGAGAGCGACGGGATCTCCGGCAAACTTCTGAGCGCGGTGTGGGACCCGTGGGAAGAGTTGCCGCACCACGTCCTCGATCTCGCCGGCGACGTCTACACGTTGCGGCGCATCCTGCCGAAGGATCGCGGATTCGACTGGGGCGATCGTTGAAGCAACCGGGAGTTGGAATCGTCGGCTGCGGTCTGATCGGCCGGAAACGCGCCGACGCACTCGGCGATGCACGATTAGTCGCCTGCGCCGACATCGAGATCGATCGCGCGCGGTCGCTGGCTTCACGCACTTCTGCCGCGGCCGCCTCCGACTGGCGCGACGTCGTCAGGCGCGACGACGTCGACGTCGTGATCGTGTCGACGATCAGTAGTCTTCTCGCCGAAGTATCGGCCGCGGCGCTGAGCGCCGGCAAACACGTGCTCGTGGAGAAACCGGCCGGACGAAACGTCGCCGAGCTCGACTCCGTCATCGCCGCGCAGAAGCGCAGCGGAAAACTCGCGCACGTCGGCTTTAACCATCGCTATCACCCCGCTCTGCTCAAAGCGAAGGAGCTGTTCGATCAGGGTGCGCTCGGCGAAATGATGTTCGTGCGCGGGCGCTACGGCCACGGCGGGCGGATCGGTTACGACAAAGAGTGGCGCGCCGATCCGAAACTCGCCGGCGGCGGTGAGCTCATCGACCAGGGCGTGCATCTCATCGATCTCGCCCGCATGTTTCTCGGCGACTTCGAAACGGTCGACGGTTTCGCGACGACGTATTACTGGGACATGCCCGTCGACGACAACGCCTTCCTTCTCCTGCGCACCCGCGACGCGAAGACCGCTTCGCTTCACGTGAGCTGCACGGAGTGGAAGAACCTGTTCTCGCTGGAGATCTACGGCCGCAACGCGAAGCTGCATGTCGAAGGACTCGGCGGCAGCTACGGCCTGGAGCGGCTGGCGTTTTATCGCATGCTGCCGGAGATGGGGCCGCCCGAAACGACGATCTGGGAGTTCCCGCGCCCGGACGAGTCGTGGCGGATCGAGACGGCAGAATTTCTCGACGACATCCGCAAGAACCGGAAGCCGTCGGCGACTCTCGAGGACGCTCGCGCCGCGCTGAGCGTCGTCAAAAAGATCTACGATCGCTCGGGATATGAGTCGCGCTGACCGCCCGCCGCTCACGGTCTTCACACCGTTCTTCAAAACGAATCCGCGCTACTTCGACGAGACGATCGTCAGCGTCCTCTCGCAATCATTCGAAGACTTCGAATACCTGATGATCAACGACGGCCCCGTCGAGGACGCGCGTCGCATCGAGAAGACCTTTCGCGACCCGCGCCTGCGCATCATCACGACGCCATCGCCCCTCGGACTCAGCGGCTCGCGAAACGCCGGTCTGCACGAAGCGCGCGGCGACCTGATCGCGTTCATCGACTCCGACGACTTTTGCGAGCCGGACCGGTTGAAGAAGCAGATCGAATTCATGCGCGCGAATCCCGATCACGTGCTCGTGGGATCCGCTCTACGCTTCATCGACGAGAAGTCGCAGACGATTGGCAGCCGCGTTTATCCATCCGATGACCGCGATATCAAAGCGCGAATCGTCGCGATGAACTGCATCGCGCAACCCTCGGTCATGGCTCGGCGTCAGGCGCTTATCGATGCCGGCGGTTACACGCCCGATTTCCCGGCGGCCGAGGATTATGCGTTGTGGCTGCGGCTGGCGAAGTCGGGGAAGTTTCACAATCTCGAGGAACCGCTGGTCGCCTATCGCATTCACTTGCAGTCGGGAAAGCATCGCCTGCTCCGGGCGGCGCTTCGCGACTCGACGAGGTTGAAGATTCACGCGATCCGTCATCTTGGATTCAAACCGACGCCGCGCTCGCTCGCCAGCATCGCCGCACATCTCGTGCTGCTCGCGCTGCCATCGTCGATCGTCTACTGGATCTTCAGGCGCGCGTTCGTGCGCTGATCATTTCTGCGCGAACGCGGTGATGAACGCGCTGTGTCGCGGATCGATCTTTCCGAGGATTCCGGGGAGCGGAAAATATCCGGCGCCGGCGATTTCCACGGATCGGAAGCCGTGCGCCTGAAACATCTCGATCAGGCCGCGATAGTTGAAGATCGTCTTGTGCGTCCAAGTGCCGGTGTAAGGAGTTCCTCCGCGCTGGATTGCGAACGGATTGCCGAGTCCGGCCTTCAATGACGAGACGTTCGTCAGTGAGAAAATCTGCCAGCCCATCGTCGCGGCGAACACGTTGTGCCAGCTGCTGCCGTTCTCGGTGCTGATCACCGCATATCCGCCCGGCTTGAGCAGCCGGAACACCTCGGACACAAAGAGATCGACGTTGGGAACGTGCTCGATGACCTGGTTCGCATGCACGAGATCGAACGCCGCCGAAGGCAGCTCGGTCATCGGCTTGCTGAGATCGAGCCGTTGGACCTGCACGCCGTTCGCCGCGGCTTTGCGCGCGGCTTCATCGACGATCTCGACGCCGTGCATCTCATCGGCACCGACGGCATCGGCGAGCTTGCGCGTCCATAGACCGTCGTCGCAACCGAGGTCGAGGAGGACGACGCGGCCGGAGGTGGTGCGAGCGCGGCGCGCCAGCTCGATGATGTTGCGCCGGTTCAGCTGGTTCGCGTTTTCGTAGACGCTTGTGAAGAAAGTCTTGAGCATGTCGCGAAGAGAATCGCCACGATGAATAGCACGATCGTCTGCGGAACGTACAGTGCGAAGATCACATCGTTGTAAGTCGCATGGCGACCCGCAAGCGCGATGACCTGGGCGATCGCGCCGAATCCATAGACCGCGAGGAATCGAAAGTCGGCGACGCTGATCAGCGCCTGCGCGAGCATCAGCGCCGTGAACGTAATGATCGCAACCCCGCCGAGTCGTGCGACGAGCGGGCCGGCCGCCGCGTAGGCGGGGCCGTACAGCAGCGTCATGATCCGCTCCGGCCAGATGAGGAACAGGAGCAGCGGGATCGTGCTCAACGCCAGAAAGACTCCGCTCAGTTGGAGCGTCAAGCCGCGAATCGGGCGACCGGAGTCATGCGCGCCGGTTAGAAGCGGCCCGGCAAGGACGTAGAGCGGAACGAAGATCACTCCGAACGCGCGTGCCATTGCGCTCGCGGCTCCGTAGACACCGGCGTCGCTCGGCGCGAACCAGCGTTTGACCGCGAGGACGTCGGCATTCTGAAAGATTGCGATCGCGAGCATCAGGACGATCATCGGCAGAGTCAGTCGCGTCACTTCGGACCAGTCGACAGGCGCAGGCGCCACCCTCCGCCATTCCCGCGCGAACATCCCTGCAATCACGCCCTCGGCAACAAGGAGGGCAACCGCGTAACTGATGAGTGCCGCGGTCGAGGTGCGCGATCGTTGAAGGAGGAGAATCGCCCCGCCGGCGCGGATGACCGCCTCGAGCACCGTGTTCACATTGTGAGTGCGAAAGCGCATCAGACCGTGGATCACGCCGCGGTCGACACTGAGCAGCGCGAAGAGCAGCGCCGCAGCGAACGAGATGAGCAGAGTCGAGGTCGCGCGGAAGTGCAGCGCTCGCGCGAGCGGCGTCGCGAATACGAGAAAGACCACGGCCAGGGCGACGATCGCAATTGTGAGTCGCAGCACGACGGCCCGCCGGAGCGAGGCGACGGCGGCGATGTCGCCGCGCGCTGCGCTTCGCGTCACGAGCCGCGCGATCGTCGGCGTCACCGGGCTCAGAGCGACCGAGAATAGATAGATGACCGACAGACCCGCGGAGAAGTCCGCATATTCGGCGGGCCCGAGGACGCGGCCGGCGTAGATGATGTAGCCGATGGTGAGGATGGCGGTGATGCCGGCTGCGACCACGAGCTCGCTGACGCGCCTGACGTCGAGATTCATCGCCGGACCTTCAATAACACGATGCGGTTCGGCGCATCACCGAATGAAATGAACGGTGTCGCGTGCGCTCCGAGTCCGCGTGCGAACGGGCAACGCTGTTCCTGCTCGTAGACGAGAACGTAATCGGTACGGACGTGCTGCAGAACGCGCGCAATGTCGGCCGGCGATTGATCGCATGCAGCCCAGCGGAAGTTCGCGAGACTCACAACCGAGAGCACCTGAGCATTCGTCGTCATCACGATCGCATTCGGGTCGTTCTGCTGCAACCACGTCGCGAGTTGCTTCTCGGCAGGGCTGGGCCACTCCGGTGGCGCTTCGGTGGCGAACGTGACAACGCGAGGCACGGACAACGCGATGGAGATTGCGACAACGATCATCGTCGCGATGCGTAAATAGCGACTGTCGAACTGAACGATCGCGATCACAAGAAGCAGGATGAACGGCAGCGCGTGCCGGTACCCGAAGAGCCACTCGAGAAAGAAGCGATTGTGCGCCTCGAGGAGAACTGCGCAGAGCAGCAGCCCCGTCAACGCTGTGGCACCGGCCAGAGCGCCACCCACCCACCGCCGTCGCCAGATCAAATAGATGGCGGCGGCGGGGACCACGAAGGCCGCGACGCCGAACAGGTTCACAAAGGACAGCTCCGATAAGGGATTGAACATGACGACGACGCCGTAGAGCCGGTCGAGGATGTAGCCGACCTCGCCGTGAACGGCGACGTGCTGGTCAAACGCAGGAAGACCGGGCGTCTCACTGTACATACCGATCAACGCTGCCGGCGTAAACGGCCGGACAAATGTCGTCAGATAAACAATCCACGGCAGTACGGTCACGGCGTAACCTGCGCAAAATGATGCGATCGACAGCCATGACGTACGCGCGGCGACAAGCACGATCACAATTGCGATCCCGACGAAGAGCATCTGCGACCTCGTCAGGAACGCGAGCGCCGCGATCACGCCGCACAGTGCGTAATGAATGGGTTGGCGTTTGCGATCCGCGACGTCGAACATCACAAGAGCGCCGAACGTGCAGCACAAGGCCAGTCCTTCGGTGTATGGATAACAGGTCGCCGAGAAGAAAGCCTGTGTGAGGCCGAGCAGGAGGATCGCTGCGAATGCGTAGTAGCCCTTTGCGATGCGGTCGGTCAATGCGAACAGCAGGACCAGGTCGAGAATGAAGAAGACCCGCGGCAGGAAGGTCGCGGCCGCCTGGAGAGGCATGATGCGCGCGGCGGATCCGAGCAGGAGTGGCCAGAGCGGGTAGATGTTTGTGCGGGCTGGCAGCGTGCGCAGGCCCTGGTCGTAGACGCAGACGCTGGTGAGGAGTCCGTCGCCCGCGGCCACGTGCCGGGCCACCTGCATGTAGTAGCTGCCGTCGACGCCCCACGGGCCGCTTCCGACGCGGCGAAGCGACTGCAGTGTAAAGAGGAGAGCGATGATCGCGGCAGCGATCAGCCAGCGGCTACGCAATGCGCTGATTGTCGCAAAAGGCGGGTGAAAAGCGAAAAGCCGCTGATTGCTCAGCGGCCTTTCAAAAATTTATCCCGGCGGCGTCCTACTTTCCCACCCAGTCGCCCGGGCAGTATCATCGGCGATGCAGAGCTTAACTGCCGTGTTCGGAATGGGAACGGGTGTGACCTCTGCTCTAAGACCACCGGAAACTTGCGGTCTTTAATAATTGAATACGGGTTGTGTACTGACAGCGAGGTGCATTGTGCTGCAGACCAACATCAAATCAAGGCATTTATGGTCAAGTCAAACGGCCGATTAGTACTGGTCAGCTCAAGATCTTGCGACCCTTACACTTCCAGCCTATCAACGTGGTCGTCTACCACGGGCCTTCAGGGAGAACTCATCTTGTGGTTGGCTTCTCGCTTATATGCTTTCAGCGATTATCCCTTCCCGACTTAGCTACCGAGCGATGCCCTTGGCAGGACAACTCGTACACTAGAGGTCAGTGCTTCCCGGTCCTCTCGTACTAAGGAAACCTCCACTCAATTCTCCTCCGCCCACAACAGATAGGGACCGAACTGTCTCGCGACGTTCTAAACCCAGCTCACGTACCGCTTTAATCGGCGAACAG
>DASVHS010000606.1:0-8664 GCA_036382495.1 Thermoanaerobaculia bacterium
ACCGACTCGATTTCCTGGCGGATGTATTCGAACTGCGCGAGAAGTTCCTCGACCTGCTGATTCAGTTCGGAGCGTCCCCCGCGACGGCGGGCACGGCGAGCGGTGGCGAGGTCCTTCCACAAACGCGTCCGATCCGTCGAAGCCAGCTGGCTGATCTTCCTGACGAGAGGATCGGAGGCTTTTTCGTTCACGGCGGCGTTCTCGCCGAGGAGCTCGTGGGGAATGGCCTTGAGGATTTTGGCCAGTGTCAGGAAAAGTGCGAGGTCGATTCCCTGTTTGCTCGTTTCAATCCGCGAAAGAGTCGCGGCGCTGATCCCGGCTTTGGTGGCCACATCAGTCAGCGACAGATGCTGTGAGTGTCGCGAGTCACGGATCCGTTCTCCAACCACCATGATGGGGGCCTCCGATTTCACGTCGGCCCACCATACAATATCTGAGCTACCCAGCCAGGCAGGTTGTCCGAACGCACCTACAGTGTACGTTAGCGCACAAAAGTTGACTACGCTTTTCGGTGGTCTGGTTTGCGGCTCGTGTAACGGCGGGCTGGGGCGGTCTTACAGATGACGTAGCGACGCTGGCCCTCAATGTTTCGCGCCATTGCCGTTCGAATGGAACAGGCGTTCGTACTCTGCGTTGATGATCCGGTAACACTCGCAGCTCGCTTCCTCGAGCTTCTCGCGGTCGACGATCGAAACGATGCCGCGCTGGTACCGGACGATGCCGGCCTTCTGCAGCATCCCCGCGATCACGGTCACCGTGGCCCGTCGCACTCCGAGCATCTGCGCCAGAAACTCGTGCGTGATCGGGAACTCGTCCGCGCCGACGCGGTCGTGGCACATCAGCAGCCACCGCGCCATTCGTTCGTTGGCTTCGTGGAGACGGTTGCATGCCGCCGACTGCGAGACCTGGACGAAGAACGTCTGCGTGTAGCGTCGCAGGATCGCGCCGAGGGTTTTGTCGCGGTCAACCTCTTTCATGAAATCCTTCGCGGTCATGCGCCAGGCAGCGCCGACGGCCTGCTGCACGGCGCGACTCGGCGACGTCGACGAGCCGAGGAATACCGGGACGCCGACCATGCCTTCGGACCCGACTGTGCTGATCTCCACGGCGTCGCCATCGTCCATCACCGCCAGGATCGACATGATTCCGCCGAGAGGAAAATAGATGTACGGCATGACGTCGCCGGCTTCCACCAATACGTCGCGGAGCTTCGGCGTCACGATCGACATCCGTGCCGCGAGACGGTTCTGCGTCGCTCGAGGCATTGCCATGAGCAAACGATTTTGCGCTGAAGGGATTTCTCGCCGCTCCGGAGTGTTGCGTTTCATGTAAACGTACTGTACGCGATTTGCGATCATTACAACGAAATAACTGTGCCTCGCCGGGGCCCCAGCGCACCAATCGGGTACGCTGAGGCATCAAATCGTGCGGGAAGTCGCGAAGAAGGATCAGATATGAGTGTCATCGCAGGAGATATCGGCGGCACGAAGACTCTCCTCCGCTGCGTCGATCCATCCGGAGCGATCGCCGTCGAGAAGCGATTCGACAGCGGCGCGTACGCGACGTTCGATGATTTGCTCCGCCAGTTTTTACCGTTGTGCAGCGGAGGCATCGACGCGGCGTGCTTCGCCGTCGCCGGTCCGGTCATCACCGGACGCGCCGAGGTGACGAACCTGAAGTGGGTGATGGAGTCGGCGCGGCTCTCGACCGCATTCAAGATTCCGCGCGTCGTACTCATCAACGACTTCTACGCGATCGCTCTCGGCGTTCCGCTGCTCGGCGCGGGCGATCTGGTCTCGCTTCAACCCGGCAAACGCGATCGCACCGCACCGATCGGCATCCTCGGCGCAGGCACCGGTCTCGGCGAAGCGATGGTGACGTTTCATCACGACGAGTGGGTCGTCATTCCGTCGGAGGGAGGCCACGCGGACTTCGCTCCGCAGGACGAGGAGCAGATGCGGCTGCTCGCCGCGCTGAAGAAAAAGTATGGTCACGTCAGCTGGGAGCGCCTGGCTTCCGGGATGGGCATCTGCAACATCTACGAATTTCTGACGGGCCGCGAAGAAGAAGCGGCGCGCGTTGCGGAGCTGGCGGGACAAGGCCATGACGCGGCCGTGCGCACATTCAGGATGTTCGTCGATATCTATGGATCCGAGGCGGGGAACATGGCGCTGCGGGTGCTGGCGCGCGGCGGGGTGTTCCTCGCCGGCGGCGTGGCCGCGAAGAATCAGAAGTTCTTCACAGACGGCAGGTTCATGGACGCGTTTCTGCGCAAGGGACGGTTCAGCGCGATGCTGCGGGACATG
Organism: Thermoanaerobaculia bacterium; assembly: GCA_036382495.1. Taxonomy (GTDB): domain Bacteria; phylum Acidobacteriota; class Thermoanaerobaculia; order Gp7-AA8; family Gp7-AA8; genus DASVHS01. Next base: position 2,307 of record DASVHS010000606.1, read on the forward strand.
CCGGTCGACCTCATTGTGAACGAGCACGTCGGGTTGATTGGAGCGGCGGCGCGGGCGCGCGCTGGAATCGCGACGTAACTTCATCCGTTGATGCGCGTCGCATGGGTCTTTCCGTAGGGATCGTGGGTCTTCCCAACGTCGGTAAATCGACAATTTTCAACGCGCTCACCGCCGCAGGCGCGCAGAGCGCGAATTATCCGTTCTGCACGATCGAGCCGAACGTCGGCATCGTGCCGGTCGTCGACGCGCGTCTCAATAAACTCGCCCAGCTCGCCGAGAGCAAGCAGACGGTGTACACCGATCTGAAAGTCGTCGACATCGCCGGACTCGTTCGCGGCGCCAGCAAAGGCGAAGGCCTCGGCAATCAGTTTCTCGCGAACATCCGCGAGACCGACGCGATCCTTCACGTCGTCCGCTGCTTCGACGATCCGAACGTGATCCACGTGGAGCACAGCGTCGATCCGCAGCGCGACATCGAGATCATCGAGACGGAGCTGATGCTCGCCGACCTCGATGCGATCACGAAACGGTTCGACCGCGTCGGACGTCTGGCGCGAGTCGGTCAGAAGGACGCGCAGCCGATGGCGGACGCGCTCAAGAAAGCATCGGACGCGATCGACAAAGGCACGCCGCTGCGCGCCGTCGAGTGGACCGATGACGAGCGCGCGGCGCTGCGTGAGTTGAACCTCATCACGATGAAGCCTGTGCTGTTCGTGGCGAACGTGGCCGAATCCGATCTCGACGGGAGCAGCGATCTCGTGAAGAAGGTGCGCGCGATCGCGGCCGGGATGAACGGGGAAGTCGTCGTGATCTGCGGTGAGCTCGAAGCGCAGATCGCGCAGCTGCCACCCGACGAACGGCGCGAGTTCCTGCGCGAGATGGGCCTGCCCGAGCCCGGCCTCGACGTCCTCATCCGCGCCGCCTACAAACTCCTCGGCCTGGAAACGTTCTTCACTGCCGGTCCGAAAGAAGCGCGCGCCTGGACGATCCATCGCGGATCGCGCGCGCCGCAGGCCGCCGGCGTGATCCACAGCGACTTCGAACGCGGCTTCATCCGCGCCGAGACGATCGCCTACGACGATTACGTGAAGCTTGGCGGCGAGCAGGGCGCGAAGGCTGCGGGCAAGATGCGCAGCGAAGGAAAAGAGTACGAGGTCCAGGACGGCGACGTGATCCTGTTCCGCTTCAATGTTTGAGATTTCCTCGCGCGAAGGGCTGCCCATCCGCGGCGACATCGACGCGCCGCCCCAGGCCCGCGCCGCCGTGGTCATCATTCACGGCTTCGGCGCATTCAAGGATTGGGGATTCTTCCCGTGGTTGTCGGAGTATCTGTGCGCGTCCGGCGCGGTGGCCGCGCGATTCAACATGTCGCGCAGCGGCATCGGCGATGTGAACGACCGCTTCGACCGGCTCGATCTGTTTCGCGACGACACGTACACGATTCAGATTCACGATCTGCTCGACGTCGTCGCATACACGCAATCTCGTTTTCGCGGCGTTCCACTGTTTCTCCTCGGACACTCACGCGGCGGCGGCATCGCGCTGCTCGCGGCGCGGGAGATCGAAGACCTGGCCGGCGTCGTCACGTGGAGCGGGATCTCACGCGCCGATCGATGGGACGACGTCGACGTGACAGCGACCGCCGTCCTGGCCGACTTCGAGGCCAATCGTCAGCGGCTCGACATCCTCGATTCGGCGTCACAGCTTCGCGTGCCGCTGCTCGCCATTCACGGAGCGAGTGACAAGAGCGTGCCGGCGGATGACTCACGCGCGATCGTGGCGAAGGCGACTGACTCGTCGCTGCTCACGATCGAGGGCGCGAGTCACACATTCAACGCGATCCATCCACTCGTGCATGTGCCGCGCGCGCTCGAGCTCGCGGCGGTCGTGAGCTCGCACTTCATCGCCGCGTACTCGTAATGGGGTCAGGCCTTCAGTTTTCAGTTTCTCCACGCCGCGTGGAGAAACTGAAAACTAAAGGCCTGACCCCATCCCTTACGGTTCGCTTGGTTCGCCTAAATGTTTGCCGCGATTTCCCGGCAGCTCCGTGCGCTGGCGCATGCCGCCGCGACGGCGGCGGCGTTTTCGCGGGCCTGATGGCTGGGTCGTTTCGGTCTGCTCCCCGACCGGTGCGACCTCGACTTCATCTCCGACCGGCGGCTCGAGCCACACCCACTGCGTGTCCTGTTTTGCGGCTGGAACTGCTGCGGCCGCCGCGGGTCTGTCCTCGCGGCGCGGACGATCAAACCGTGGGCGCTGCTGCTGCTGTGGCCGCGACTCGCGAGCGCGTTGAGGCATCTCCAGTCGCTTGAGGCGGATCAGCATGTCCTCGCTCAAACGTCGATTGACCGCGATGAGATCCGCAAGCAGGCCGATGAGCATCGTCTGAAATCCGGCGATGAGAAACACCGCGGCGAGAATCAGCGACTGAATGTGCCCGCTTCGGTAATACAGAAAGCGGCCGCCGATGGCCAGACCGGCAAGCAAGAGCAGCGCGCCGATCGCGAAGAACGTCTTCAGCGGGCGATAGATCGTGTAGATGCGGAAGATCGTGGCGACCGACTTGCGCACGTACGTTCCGAGTCCGCGATAAAGGCGAGACGGCCTTGTCGGCGGGTTCGTCCGCACCGGCACGCTCTGGACGCCGAGGTTGCGGTTGCCGGCCTGGATGACGGTTTCGAGCGTGTAGGTGAACGGATTGAAGACGTTAATCTGCATCGCCGCTTCGCGCGAGAACGCGCGGAAGCCGCTCGTCACGTCGCTGATCGCCAGCCCTGATGCTTTGCCGACGGTCCAGCTTCCGACACGCTGCAGCATTTTCTTGATGCCGGACATGTGCGGCGAGCTCGCTACTTCGCGGTCGCCGATCACGACTTCCGCGCTGCCCTTCACGATCGGCGTGACGAGCCGTGCGATGTCGGCACCGCTGTACTGGTTATCGGCGTCGGTATTGACGATGACGTCGGCGCCGAGGCGGAGGGCGGCGTCGATGCCGGCGACAAACGCGGCGGAAAGACCGCGATGCGTTTTGAGCTGCACAATGTGCGTTGCACCTGCCTTGCGCGCAACTTCCGTTGTGTTGTCGGTTGAGCCGTCGTCGACGACGAGCGTTTCGATCGAGGTGATACCGTCGATCTTCTTCGGAATGTCGCGCAGAGCTTGCGCGATCGTGGCCTCTTCATTGAAGGCCGGTATTTGAACGATAAGCTTCATAAGTTGAAAGTCAGTGTGATCATGCCTGTCGAACGGATCGGCGGTGACGCGGAACGCGCCACGCGGTCGATCCTTGACCAGAAGGTACCGTTTCCGTTCGAGCTGATCGTCATCTCTGCCGCGCCCACGACGGCGGCTGGGGATAACCGCGTACGAAACGTCCTCGTGGAGGATCGTAATCCCGCAACTCGAAGAAATCGAGCCGTTTCCGTCGCCCAGGGCGAAATCCTGGCATTTATGGATGATGACGCACGAGCCGCGCCCGAATGGCTGGCGACCGCCGTTGGCTATCTCGACAGCCATCCGGATGTGGCAGCTCTGGGCGGTCCGGATCCGGCTCCCGACGACTCCAGCACTGCTGAGCTCCTCTCGGACACGCTGCTGGCGACGCCGTGGATCGGCAGCGGCATCGCGGCGCACGAAAATCGACGCGGGATCTTCGGTATCGAGTCGCCGAGCGACATCGCGCTCGTCAATCTGTTCGTGCGAAAGAGTGCGTTCACCGGATTCGACGAGGCCATCGGCTACATCGGCGAGGACACGGCGCTGATCGACTCGCTGATGCGAAACGGTCGCGTCGTCTATCACGACGGCGTCAGAGTCGCGCATCGCCGTCGCCCGTTTCCGGGCCCGTACCTGCGACAGCGCTGGCGGTATCGAGTGAAGACCGGCGAGATGTTCGTGCGCGGGTCGGACGCGAATCGGTCAAAGGTCGTGACGTTTCTTGTTGCGGGGACGTTCGCGATTCTGTTCGCGCCGATCGTCGCCATTCCCTACGCCGTGGCCACACTCATCCTCGCCTCACGAGTGACGCGACTCCCGCTCGCGCAGTGGTGGAGGATTCCCTTCGCATTTGCTGCGCATCATCTGACTTACTACTTCGGAATCCTCTGGGGTATGGTTCGCGGGATATCGAGGAGATAACGATGCCAGTACGAAAAGCAGAAGCAGAGTGGAAGGGAACTCTCCGCGAAGGAAAAGGGGAGATCAAGACCGAAAGCGGCTCCTTCAACGGTCAATATTCATTCGGAACGCGATTCGAGAACGGCAAGGGCACGAACCCCGAAGAGTTGATCGGGGCCGCGCACGCCGGATGTTTCTCGATGGCGCTCGCCGCCGGACTCGAAAAAGCAGGAAAGCCGGCGAAGCGCGTCCATACGACGGCGGCCGTGCGTCTCGACAAGGTCGGTGACGGCTTCGGAATCACGAAAATCGACCTGACGACCGAGGCCGAGGTGCCGGGGATGGACGATGCGGCGTTCCAGTCGGCGGCGAAGGCGGCTAAAGAGGGATGTCCGGTGTCGAAGGCGCTGAGCGGGGTGGCGATATCGCTCGATGCCAAGCTCGTTAACCGTTAACCGTTAACCGTTAACGGATATACGGTTCTACGGTTAACGGTTCCACGGTTAACGATCGACGGCAGAATTCATAGACGCGCACTCAGGTTAGACTCCCGTAAGTGAAGTTCTCCGACAAATACCAGTACCTTCGATACCTCGTCGACAAGCGGGGCATGAAGCCGGTCTACCTGATCGTCGGCCTGACGTATGACTGCAACTCGTTCTGCCGCACGTGTTTCAACTGGGAGCAGCTGCGCAAGAACAAGGATCAGGAGCTGTCGCTCGAGGAACTGCAGAAGACGTTCGCATCGATGGGCGACCTGCTGTTCATCGTCATGAGCGGCGGCGAACCGTTCCTGCGCCGCGACCTGCCCGAGGTCTGCGAGACGCTGTCGAAGAAAAATCACGTCAAGCAGATCACGATCCCGACGGGCGCGATTGCCAGCGATCTCATCGCCCGCTCGGTCGAGTCGACGCTGCAGAAGTGTCCTGACACGCAGATCGTAGTCAACCTGTCGATCGATCACATCGGCGAGAAGCACGACTGGATCCGCGGCGTGCCGGGCAACTACGAGCGCGCGAAGAAGACGTATTCGCTTCTGATGCCGCTCAAGGCCAGGTTCTCGAACCTGACCGTGAACGTGCACACATGTTTGTGCACGTACAACGCCGAGGATCTGGATGAGTTGTTCGCGGGTGTGAGGCGGGATTTTCCGGACGTCTCGTTCCATTCATTCGAAATGCTTCGCGGCGATCAGCCCGACAAGAACATCCAGCCGATCACGACCGATCGGTATCGTGAACTGCTGCCGAAGCTCGAGGAGTACTGGTCGACGTACCGCAACTACGACGGCTTCCTGAAATTCGTGAAGGTGTATTCGCGACGGATGGAGCTGGCGGTGCTCGAACAGGAGACGCAGGTGCGGCCGTGTTTTGCGGGCCTCGTATCGGGCGTCGTCGACGCGCGCGGCGAAGTCCGCATGTGCGAGCTGCGCGAGCCCGTCGGCAATCTGAAAGACGTCGGCTACGACTTCGACAAGCTGTGGTTCAACGAGGAATCGGACAGACAACGGGCGTCGATCAAAGCGAAGGAGTGCCACTGCACGCACTCCTGCTTCATGTCCTCCTCGCTCGTGTTCGATGCTCGGACCTGGGGTGCGTATCTGGCCTCGACGGTCGTGAACTTCCTCTCCGCCGCGTGAACCAGATCGCCGATCGCCGATCGCGGATCGCAGTTGTCGGTCCTGTCTTTCCGTTCCGCGCCGGCATCGCTTACTGCACCACGCGTCTGGCGCGCGAGCTCGGCGCGGACGTGATCTCGTTCAAGCGCCAGTATCCGAAACGCTTTTATCCCGGCGGCGATGACATCGATCCGTCGCTGCCGCGCGCGGACGCCGCATTCATTCTCGACGTCCTGAACCCCATCACGTGGCTTCGCGCGGCGCGCCGGCTCCGCCAATACGACGCCGTCATCTTCGTATGGTGGATCTGGGTCTGGGCGCTGCCGTATCTGACGATGATCGCGTTGCTGCGGCGGCGCACGCGCGTCATCCTCCAGTGCCACAACATCGGCGACAAGGAGCCGGCCTGGTGGAAGTCGATTCTGACGAATCGCGTGCTGCGGCGCGGCAGCGTGCTCGTCGTCCACGCCGAAAGTGAATTGCAGGACGCGGTGCGCCGCGCGGCCGGGCGGCGGGTGGTGAAGGCGCATCTGCCGGTGCATGAGCTCGGCGGGCTGATTCCGTCGGAGCACGAAGCGAAATCGAAACTGCATCTGCACGGACGCAACGTCGCGCTGTTCTTCG